>NZ_JASDDA010000045.1:0-22811 GCF_030407645.1 Pseudoalteromonas sp. APC 3495
TGTATCATAATTTTCGCCTTGTTATCGACTTATTTCTTTGTCGCTATAATAGATCACTAATTTAATGCAATTGGTATTAGTATTAAATCCGAAAAAGGTGGTCAAAGGAAATTACACCACTAAACACACAATAGAGTTTATGCTCTATAGATGTTAAGGGTATGTTATTTTATATTTAAAACCAAGCTAATTAAGATGATATTTATTGAAGTTAGTCTGATTAAGGTTGATAGGCATCAATCTTTTTTTGTAACTTTTTAATACGCTTTTCAATCAATGCTTTATCTTTTTTATATTGCTTATCTAATTTTTTCTGTGTGTTTCTAATATCTTTGCTAATACGCTTTTTATCATCTGCGCTCAATATATGATTTAAACGCTGCTGTTGTTTAAAATCAGCCCTGTCTTTTTCTCGTAAAAGTATTGCTAACTTATGCTGATTACTGCGCAGCTCTGCTTCTAGATTGGAAATAATCGTATCTCGTTCCAGCTCGTTTAACTGTTTGGTATAGTTTATTTCTTTACCGGTTTGCTTAGGCTCAGTGGCGGTTATTGTGTGTGAGGTAGCATTATCACTACAGGGAAACTGAGAGAAAGTGGTGCCTTTGGGAGTGACGCACTTGAAATAGGTGGTTTGAGCTAATGCAAGAGAGCTAAAACATAAAATACAGACAGTAATGATCAGATTAATAACGCTGAACATAATGATTATCCTTTGTATATTCTGATCGAGTTAATAATTTTTAATAATAAAAACTATAACCTAGCTTGGGGGGATAGCAAGTGCAAAGGAGTAATAACAGAAACTAAGCGAGTCAGTTTTAATGACTCGCTCGTATTATGAGGTGCTATTGAGAAAATGTTTTAAGCTTTTTAATACCATGCACTAAGAATGGAATATCAAGCCCTTGTTCAATTGAAAACCCTTCAGCGGCAGAGATATTTCTAAAATTTCCATCACGATCAATAAGCGTGATTCTATCTTTTTTATAAGCAATCACCACGCCTTGCGAGTAATTAACCCCAATATTATTACTTTTACTGTACAAGTTTTCACCCAGCATAGTTTGCTGCGCAAGCGCATTACAGTTTAAGTATTGGCCAAGGCTCGTAGCGATAATATCGCTGGGCTGAATTAAACCGTTCACCTTAGAAATAAATTTATCGGAGCTGTACAATGTTGACGTGGTTACAATTTCATTGCTATTTTGCGAGATACTAAAAGCAAAAAATTCAGTAGCGTCATCACGTACAGTGGCGTTTTCAGCCCCTTTGACAATTCTTATTGCACTGTCTTTGTGTGCTTGCTCGTTAATAAAGCTCAGCTCATCAATACCGGCCACTTCCACACTACGACGTTGGCTTTGCCAAACGGGTAAAGTTTGCTGCTCAATAATGTTCGTTTTGTAAAATGCTGGCAAGCCGTACACAAGCCCAAATAACATATCACTATGATCGGTGGGTTGTAAAAATTGCGTGTTTTTATAAATACTTTGTTGGCTGGCAACAAATTTTGCTAGCTGCTCGTCATTATCAAACACCAAGATATCAACTTTTGCTGCGCTGTAATCTTCACATTTTTCTAATGGAGCAGGTGCTTGATAATTAATACCTTGGTTATTAATTTTAACGTTGTGCGCTTGCTCGTAGCTTTCAACATCCAGCAAATCGTTTTTAGCGAGTAAGCTTTTTGCCGTAGTCGGGTACGAAAGCGGTAGTACATTATCTTGTTTAGTGATATCAAATTTTAAATTGGCATCAGCCCAAATATGAATGCTGTGGCTTAGCGCAAAACAAATCACTAAAAATGAACCAGCATAACGGGCAAATTTAAACTGTTTCAAACGCCCTAAATGATGCCAAGTAAAATTACTAACAGTCAATTGAAACGCTAATATTGCTAACACTATGCTGCCTGCTAGCAAGGTAGTAAGTGCGGGTGAGTTTGTTACACGATGCCACAACAGTGAAATAATTTCAGGCAGTGCAGAGGCATTTAAATGATAACCTAAGTTAAAGTAGACGTAAGCGTCTAAAGTCAGTATTGAGGCCCCGACAGTTGCAATCACTGCTGCCATACCACGTATATGCCGTGGGTAGGGGAATACTAAACTCAAAGGGAAAACCGTCAGCACAAACGCTAAAAATGCAATAAAGCTAGTGTGGCTTAGCCAAGTAACCATCATATAGGTTATACCCATATAAGTGGTCGGTGGCGAATCGGCAAATAAATAGCTTAAGCTAATTAAAAGCGCTAAGCCAATATTGGCAAATGTAAACCAATGACCCCAACTTAATAATTGACTCGCTTTCGATGAAAACTGGTTGTGCTGCGATAAATTCATAGAGTTTACTTAACCGACTGCGCGAGTGCTTTTGCAAAGTTCTCGGTAACGGCTTGTCTTTTCCCTGTTGGTACATGCTCTTTTAAGATATGCGTGATAGAATTTCCTAAACACATAAGACTTAAATCAACCGGCGCATTATGTTTTGATAAAACATCAATAAGCTGATCGACGATTTGTTCTACTTCTTCATTAGAGTATTTTGATAAGATTGGCATCAGTTGGTTCAATAAAAAGAGTTATATTCCCGTATTTTAACACCAGAGGCGTGAAAAACAAAGATGGCAATAGATGTTAAAAAATTAGTCGTTCACTATGTAGACAAAAAAGACGACGACACTCAAATTCACCTTCGTAACGACGAAATGACTATCAACGATAAAGTGGCTGTATTCATTGAGCAATTACACCATGCCTACAATGGCAAGCCAGGCAAAGGGTTTTGTGCTTTTAGTGGCGAAAAAAACAGTATTGTAGCCTCTACCATGCAAAGCTATCGCAATAATGAGCTTGGCTTTTGGCATATGACCGAGCAAGCATCAACGGTATTAAAAGAAGAGTTAGATAAATACGCCTTTAATGAAACCGGCTATTTAGTATTTTGTCATTATCAGTACGTGGCGACTGATTATATGTTGATTGCCATGATCAATATCAAAGAGCATTACTCAATGACCTCTGAGCTTGATTTAGCCGCATCGCGTCATTTAGATATTTCGCGTATGCAATTGGCTGCTCGTATTGACTTAACCGCATGGGATACCCAGGCAGACGACAATCGTTATATTTCATTTATTAAAGGTCGTGCAGGGCGTAAAGTCGCTGACTTTTTCTTAGACTTTTTAGGTTGTGAAGAGGGCATTGATCCTAAGCAGCAAAGTCAAGTGATGCTCAATGCGGTAGAAGACTACTTATCAGAGCAAGAGTTTGATAAATCTGAAAAAGACGAGTTACGTAAGCAAGTATTCGATTACTGTAACGACTGTGTTACCACGGGTGAAGAAGCTAATGTGAGTGAACTTTCAGCAACGCTTACTAAAGGCGACGACAACCCGTTTGAAAGTTTTTGTAAAGAGCAAAGCTATGACTTAGAAGAGTCATTCCCGGTTGATAAAAAAACGGTAACCAGCATGGTTAAATTTTCAGGCTTAGGCGGTGGAGTCAGTATCAGTTTTGAGCGTAAGCATTTAGGCGAGCGTGTAACTTATAATGAAGCCACTGATACGTTAGTGATCAAGGGCATTCCACCAAACCTAAAAGATCAGCTACAGCGTTTTATGGAACAACAGCAAGATTAAACTCACAACGGGTTGCGGGATCAGGCTCGTAACCCGATCCCCGTAGCCCGCTCCCCGCAACCCGTTAACTTTCGATTGTAACTTTACCCTCTAAAAGCGCAGTGTCTCTTAGCCCTCTTTGTGAATAATTCCTTTGCGCGGCATAAAGCCCCGCCTACAATAAACCTCGATGTTGACCTTATCCGTAGGCGGGAGTTTACCTTGCGCATGTTTTAGGTGTTAGGAATAGCTGTAGACATAGATCTTGCTCACAGCAAGTTGCGAGCTAAGGGGTTAGGGATCAGGCTCGAAGCCCGATCCCCGTAGCCCGCTAACTTTCGACTTTACCCGAACCCCGTTTGCCAGATACATAAATGCCAGGCATTAAAAAACCGCGTTAAAATCAATTAACGCGGCTTTTTTATGCTTTGAGCTAAACTCAGTGCTTATTCAGCACTCAGCGTTTTAGTCATTGCTGAGCTTGCACGACCGGCAGGTCTTACCGAGCCAGGGCGAAGGCCGCTGTCAGGGATTAACTCACGTTTGTCATGTGCCATTGCAACCGATGTATGCTTGGTTTCGCTATCGGCTACAGGCGTAGGCTGTGCCATTGGCGCACTTGCATGTCCTGCTGTAATCACAGTTTTAGCGTTTACATTAGCTGAACTCGCTTGCGAAACTGCCTTAGGTTTATTTTCAACCACCGGTGCTTCTTTCGCTTCTATAGGTGTTTCAGTAGCGCTAACCGGTGCTGTTTCAGCTTCAACAGCAACTTCTTCAGCTGGTACTGATTCTTCAGCTTTTACTGGTTCTTCAGCTGGTACTGATTCTTCAGCTTTTACTGGTTCTTCAGCTTTTACTGGTTCTTCAGTTTTCACTGGTTCTTCAGCTTGCACTGGTTCTTCAGTTTTCACTAGTTCTTCAGTTTTCACTGGCTCTTCAGCTTGCACTGGTTCTTCAGTTTTCACTGGTTCTTCAGCTTTTACTGGTTCTTCAGTTTTTACTGGCTCTTCAGTTTGCACTGGTTCTTCAGCTTTCACTGGTTCTTCAGTTTTTACTGGTTCTTCAGCTTTTACAGGTTCTTCAACTTTCGCTAATTCTTCTTCAACAATGTTTTGTTCAACTGCATCAGAGGCATCAACGGCCGTTTTATGTGCTTTTGCTTTTAGCTCTGCTTCGTATTCAGCAGCGGCTTGATCCGCAACTGGAATGAAAGCAGGCGCTTCATCAGACTTCTCTTGCGTGCCTTCACCTTCAGGACGACGACGACGTTGGCCAGATGCACGAAGATGACGCGGTGAACGACGTGAGCGAGTACGTGTTTGCTCTTGCTCTTCATTTTGTGTTGCCACGTTATCGTTTGCATCAACAACAGCCTCAGCTTGTTCTTTAGCAGGTGAAGGTGCTTTTTCATCAGATACCGGCGCTTGCTTTTCAACAACAGGAGCTTGCTCTTTCACTTGTGGCTTGTCTTCTTTAACCACTGGTTGCTCAACAGCTTGCTCAGTTGTTTGAACTTGCTCTGTGCTTTCGTCTTGTACGCGAACTTTTTTACGTAAATTACGACGTTGACGACGTACCTTAGGCTTTTGCTCTTTTGGCTCAGCATTCTTATCAGATTTAACTACAGTATCCGCATTTTGAGTTGCCTCTGCTTTTACTTGCGTTTTATCTTCAGTTTTATGCTCAGGACGTTTACGCGTATTTGAATTACGACGGCGCTTATTGCGATTCTCATTCTTTTCTTGCGTATCATTTACAGGCGCCGACTCATTTTTAGCTTCAGTGTCTGCAGTGCGTTCGTTACGCGGTTTATTACGAGGGTTATTATTACGACGACGTTGGTTGTTATTACGACGACGATTATCATTACCACGGTTATTACTAGGGCGATCTTGCGATTGCTTTTCAGTCTGTTTTTCTGATTTTTGCTCAGTATCAGACCCAAATAACGACTTAATCCATTTACCTAATGCGGCAAATAAACCAATTTCAGCTTTTGCTTCTACTACCGGCGCAGCTTTTGCTGCCGCTTGTGGAGCAGGCGTTGAAGGCATAACGACGCCTTTAAGCTTCGGCTCTTCACGAACAGGTGCCGCTGGCGATTTAGACATTTCAAATGCTTCAGGCTCAGGCGCAACAACTTGCTCGTAACTTACAGTTTCAAGCGTTTCATCTTTACGTAAACGCATTACTTCGTAGTGAGGTGTTTCCATGTGTTGATTAGGAATAATCACTACATCACATTTATGATGCTTTTCAATACGGTGAACGCTACGACGTTGCTCATTCAATAAATAAGCGGCAACAGCAACAGGCACTTGAGCATTAACTTGAGCGGTGTTGTCTTTAATCGCTTCTTCTTCAATTAAACGAAGAATAGACAATGCGATTGATTCGTTAGAACGAATTGTACCTTGACCACTACAACGTGGACAAACACCTTGGCTTGCTTCGCCTAGTGAAGGGCGTAGGCGTTGGCGTGACATTTCAAGTAAGCCAAAGCGAGAAATTTTACCAATTTGTACGCGCGCACGATCAGGGCGAGCAGCATCTTTTAAGCGGTTTTCTACTTCACGTTGATGACGTGGAGGTGTCATATCAATAAAGTCGATAACAATTAAGCCACCTAAATCACGTAAACGAAGTTGACGTGCAATTTCATCTGCCGCTTCTAGGTTGGTGTTAAGCGCTGTTTCTTCAATATCGCCGCCTTTTGTTGCTTTAGACGAGTTGATATCGATAGAGGTAAGTGCTTCAGTAGGGTCAATTACAATAGAACCACCTGAAGGTAAGCGCACTTCACGTTGGAACGCAGACTCAATTTGGCTTTCAATTTGGTAATGTGTAAATAACGGTGTATCACCTTGATAAAGCTTAACGCGACTCATGAAATCAGGACGAAAACGCTCTATGTGCGCTTTAGCTTCTTCAAAAACACGAGGCTTATCAATTAAAATTTCGCCAATGTCACGACGTAAATAATCGCGAATTGCACGGAAAATTACGTTGCTTTCTTGGTGAATTAAAAATGGTGCTTTTGCACTGTCTGCCGCTTGTTGAATGGCTTCCCAGTGGACTAATAATGCTTTTAAATCGTAGTTTAGTTCTTCAAACGACTTACCAACACCTGCGGTACGTACAATTAAGCCCATACCTTTTGGTAGTTCTAAGCGGCTTAGCGACTCTTTAAGTTCAGTTCGCTCATCACCTTCGATACGGCGAGAAATACCGCCAGCGCGAGGGTTGTTAGGCATAAGCACTAAATAACTACCTGCCACGCTGATAAAGGTAGTCAGTGCTGCCCCTTTTTGGCCGCGCTCTTCTTTATCAACTTGTACAATAACTTCTTGGCCTTCTTTGATCACGTCGCGAATATTCGGACGACCATGAAAGGTGTAACCTTGCGGGAAGTAAGTACGGGCAATTTCTTTTAAAGGAAGGAAACCATGACGATCAGCACCGTAATCAACAAATGCTGCTTCTAAAGATGGTTCAATACGTGTGATTTTACCTTTGTAAATATTGGCTTTTTTCTGTTCGTGACCTGGGCTTTCTATATCTAAATCATATAGGCGCTGGCCGTCAACCAGTGCTACGCGCATTTCTTCTTGCTGCGTTGCATTGATTAGCATACGTTTCATAATGTTACTCTACTAGTTTGTGTCGCTGACATGACGATGTTTTCTCGCCTGTTCAGGTGTTCCTATTTTTAGAATGTGCAGCCTCACGACTGGGTCTTTAACGGAACGGCTCTGTATTTAGTAAGCAGTATTTTAAATGCCGGCAAACAATAGGGTGTAATCACGCTATTAAATTCTAAGGGGATACAAACGTGTCGGCTTTTTAGCTCAATACTCGTTTTATCCAGAAGTTGGCCTGTCATAACAATCTTATTAAATGCATTCATATTAGGTGCGTAGGGCTCTTTAGCTTCAAACCATAGTTTCGTTTTTAAAACTACCGTTATCGTTTTTATGAGCAAAAATCGCTACCGATGTTAATGAACGCTTATTTATTAGATTTTTTTAGTTCTAAATAAGCTGCTGTACGGTACTACAATATTTGAGCGAATTCTGAACGGCGTTTTTTTACGCCGCCACTATCAGACAAATTATCTGTTCATTGCTTTTATTATCACTTTAAAAATCAATTCATGTTCAAACTTAAGCAGCAATATATTACGCGCATTGCCGTTAGTTGTGCGCACGTGTTAACTGGGTATGTATAAAAGCTTTGGAAAACTTAACTCGGATCTGTATGATCGGTTACCCAGAATGTGCATCACGAATGTTTTAATGTGTTAAAAAGCACCGTTGTTATTTGCAAATACTAAATATTTGCGCTGCTGATTATCCCACTATTATAACTGTGTTAGCAACTAAATTATTTTACTTAAATCAGTGATTAGGCAATGTCAGAAAAAACCGGCTTACAAGTAACTTTTGTCACTATCAACGAAGACCACCTAGGTCAGCGTATTGATAACTTTCTTATTACCCATTTAAAAGGGGTGCCTAAAAGCGCAGTTTACAAAATTCTTCGTAAAGGTGAGGTGCGTGTAAACAAAAAACGCATTAAGCCTGTGTATAAATTGCAGTTAGACGACGTTATTCGTATACCACCAATCAGAGTGTCAGAGCGTGAAGAGTTTGTCCCTTCAAAACTCGATAAAGTAACGCGCCTTGAAGACGATATTCTATTTGAAGACAAATACCTGATTGTTATTAACAAGCCATCGGGTATGGCTGTGCATGGCGGCAGTGGCCTAAGCTATGGCCTTATTGAAGCATTACGTGTTTTACGCCCAGAAGAGCGCAGCCTTGAGCTTGTGCATCGTTTAGACCGTGATACATCAGGTTGTTTACTCATTGCTAAGCGCCGCTCTGTGCTGACTGCCTTGCATGAGCAATTACGCGAAAAAACCATGGAAAAAAATTATTGGGCACTTGTTGAGGGTCAATGGGACTCTAAAACAAAAAATGTGACTGAGGGCTTGCGCAAAAACACCCTAAAATCGGGTGAGCGCGTAGTACGTGTTGATAATACCGAGGGCAAACCGTCGCATACCCGCTTTAAAGTGCTTGAGCGTTTTAACGATTGCTCATTAGTACAAGCATCCCCTGTAACCGGTCGTACTCACCAAATTCGTGTGCATACTCAGTGTCAAGGTCATGCTATTGCCTGTGATGACAAATATGGCGATCAAGGGTTTGACGAGTCAATGCGTAAACGTGGTTTAAACCGCTTATTTTTACACGCCCATGATTTAAGTTTTTACCACCCTAAAAACGAAACCACTATGCGAGTAGAAGCACCGCTTGATAAGGCACTATCAAGTTGTTTAGTTAAACTTAGAGCAGCAAAAGCGTGATCTCACCCACCATGAAAAACTACAAGCTGGTGATTTTTGATTGGGACGGCACCATTATGGATTCAATTAGCAAAATAGTTAATTGTATTCGCAAAAGTGCACAGTTACTCAATATTGAACCGCCGAGCGAGACTGCCAGTAAAAATATTATTGGTTTGTCGCTTGAAAACGCAATAGCGAGCTTGTTTCCTGATTACAGTGAGCATCACGAAGCGCTTATTGCAGGTTATAAACAGCAGTATGCGCTTGATACCACCCCAACACCGGTGTTTGAGCACGTTGAACAGGTGCTCACTGAGTTAAAAAATCAAGGCGTAATATTGGCGGTTGCCACAGGTAAAAGTCGGGTAGGGTTGGAGCGTTTATTGGATGAGAGCCAGTTGCGTCATTTTTTTAGTGCTACGCGTACCAGCGACGACGCTAAATCAAAGCCAGCTCCTGATATGCTCTATCAACTACTTGAAGAGCTGGCTATAAGCGCCGACGAAGCATTGATGATAGGCGACACCCAAATCGACATGGCAATGGCAAAAGCTGCAGGTATGGATAGGCTAGGGGTAACCATGGGCGTGCACAACGCTGCGCAATTAAACGAGTTTACGCCTATTGCAACCGCTGACAACTATCAGCAGTTGCAACAACTTTTACTTAGTTAGTTTGTGCACTTAATACATCTAAGCCAAACTCAGCCAATAATTGGCTGAGTTTAATGAGTGGTAAACCAATTAAACTATTTGGGTCATCACCACTGAGCTTTTCAAATAAACAAATACCCAAGCCTTCACTTTTAAAACTTCCTGCACAATTATAAGGTTGCTCTGCATCGCAATAAGCACTTATTTGCGCCGTTGTTAACGTTTTAAAAGTGACATTAAAGGGCTCAACAAGGGTTTTGCTTTGCTTAGTGTCTATATCGTACACACACAAGCCAGTTAAAAAAGTGACCGTTTGCCCACTAAATAAGCTGAGTTGTTTTATGGCGTTTTCTTTATTGTGTGGTTTACCTAATATTTGGTCATTAAATACAGCAACCTGATCGGAGCCAATCGCTAAGCCTTGGCCAAAATGCTCGACCGCAGCTGCGGCTTTTAGTTCGCTTAAACGTTTAACAAGATCGTTAGGCGTTTCGTTGCTGTGAGGCGTTTCGTCAACATCGGGCGAAAACGTTTCAAAAGGCAGATTAAATTTTTGTAATAAAGACTGCCTAAAAGGCGAGCTTGAGGCTAATATAAGAAAGTGCTTCATGGCATGTTTTCCTAGCGTAAATCAGATTGAGTTAGGATAAATCAGATCCGTGAGTAAAACACGTGAAAAACAACGTAAAATTGGTTTTTTACTTTGACTAACCCACTAACTATCTATATGATGCAGCCCCTATGCAAAAGGTGAAAATTCCCATCACCCTTCATCCGGGCAAAGCAGCGCAACACCGTTTAAAGTATGACGGCATTGTACCGCTTGAGAAACTTCCTCGTTTGCGAGGGGTTATCCAGGAAGAAGTAGGTGAAATAGCGGTAAAAATTCATTGCAAAAACGATGAGCAAGGTTTAGTTGTGATTAGTGGCAATTTGTCCACACACGTAACTGTCACTTGTCAACGTTGTAATGGTGATTTAGGGTTGGATTTGGATCAAGACTTTGTGTATTCGCCAGTCGGTTTGGATGCAGAGTCAGATGATCTTCCAGAAAGCTACGACGAAGTAGCACTTGATGAAAATGGTGAAATAGACGTGTTTGAGTTAATCGAAGACGAGCTTATTTTAGCAGTGCCATTAGTGCCTACCCACAACGAAGCTTCATGCAGTTATACAGCAGAGCCTGCCAGCTTTGGTGTTTTAAAGGCGGAAGATGATAAACCAAATCCATTTGATATTTTGAAACAACTTAAGAAAGATTCTTAGGAGAAGACTATGGCTGTACAAAAAAGCAAAAAGTCTCGTGCAAGACGCGGCATGCGCCGTTCACACGATGCGATCAGTGGTCCAACTTTAACTGTAGACCAAACATCTGGTGAGACTCATCGTCGTCACCATGTGACTGCAGATGGTTACTACAAAGGCGTTCAAGTAATTTCTAACTAAGAGATTGCTTATATGCTGACCAATCTAACCATAGCGTTAGATATGATGGGGGGCGATTATGGCCCCCGTTCATCTATCCCCGCAGCCGTTTCCGCGGTAAATGCTAATGCCAACTTAAAACTCATTTTATGTGGCAACGAGCAAGTAATAGCTAAACAATTAGAATCACTCGATTCACTTTCTCATCCCAGATTAATAATTCGCCATTGTAATGACGTTGTCACCAATGCCTGCGAACCCGCTGTTGCTATACGCTCAAAAAAAGATTCCTCAATGCGTGTTGCCCTTGATTTAGTTAAATCGGGTGAAGCGCAAGCCTGTGTTAGCTCTGGCAATACAGGGGCGCTATTTTTTATGGCGCATTACGTATTAAAAATGCTTCCAGGAGTGAAACGTCCCGCACTCATATCGGCTGTACCGACTGAACGAAAAAATCCTGTTTACTTACTCGATTTAGGTGCCAATGTGCACTGTGATGCGCAAATGCTGTATCAATTTGGCATTATGGGTTCGGTAGTGGCAGGACAAGCACTCGGGTGTGATAACCCAAAAGTCAGTTTATTAAATATTGGCGCCGAAGACATTAAAGGTCACGACGAAATTAAGCAAGCCGCGCAGTTAATGCAGCAAAGCGAGCTGATTAATTATATTGGGTATAGCGAAGGTAGCGATATTTTTTCTGGCAAAGCCGATGTTATCGTCTGTGAAGGGTTTGTCGGTAACGTAGCACTTAAAACCTGCGAAGGCATTGCCAAACTTATCATGAAAAAATTCACTCGCGCTCTCGAAAAACACGTTGTTTATAAGTGCATGGCGTTTATGTTGGCGCCAATCATAAAAAAACTCTATAAAAGAGTGAACCCCGACCAGTATAACGGCGCTTCTCTGGTAGGATTGCGCGGTATTGTTGTTAAAAGCCATGGAAATGCTTCAGCTAAAGCATTTCATGCCGCAATCGACGAAGCAGTGAAAGAAGTAGAACGTCAACTTCCGGATAAAATTGCTGCTATCTTCGAAAAAACACATTCTAAAGACACGGTGGCCAATCAGTAAATTGATGTGCCGTGTTATACATTATTTATTTTGTTTAATTAAAAGAGCAAACTATGGCACAAAAAATTGCACTTCTTTTTCCAGGTCAAGGCTCGCAAACTGTGGGTATGTTAAACGAGCTACTTGAAAGCTCAGACATAGTAAAAGCCACATTTGCAGAAGCATCAACCGCACTAGGATACGACCTAGCAGATCTCGTTCTTAACGGTCCAGAAGAAAAACTAAATCAAACTCACCGTACTCAACCTGCTTTATTAACAGCAAGCGTTGCTATTTACCGTCATTGGTTAGCAGCAAATCCAGATGCAGACGTTGTCATGGCAGGTCACAGCCTAGGCGAATACTCAGCACTAGTATGTAGCGATGTGATCAGCCTAAGTGAAGCCGTAAAACTGGTTGAAAACCGTGGTTTATACATGCAAGAAGCCGTCCCTGCGGGTGTGGGTTCTATGGCCGCTATTATTGGTTTAGGTGATGACGAAATTAAAGCGGCATGTGAAGCGTCTGCACAAGGTGAGGTTGTTTCACCGGTTAATTACAACTCGCCAGGCCAAGTGGTTATTGCCGGTCATAAAGATGCAGTAGATAGAGCATCAGTAGCTTGTAAAGAAGCCGGCGCAAAACGTGCGCTACCATTATCGGTCAGCGTACCGTCGCATTGTGAACTTATGAAACCTGCGGCTGAAAAATTAGCCGCCGATTTAGCGGCTTTAACATTTAATTCACCTAAGTGTGATGTAATTAATAATGTTGATGTAAAAGCTGAAGGTTCAGCCGATGCAATTAAAGACGCATTAGTACGTCAGTTATACAGCCCAGTTCGTTGGACTGAAACAGTGCAAGCATTAGTTGCACAAGGCGTAACGCAAAGTTATGAATTTGGCCCTGGTAAAGTATTAACAGGACTTGCAAAACGCATTGATAAAGCGATGGTGTGTGGCTCAGTTAACGACCTTGCATCAATCGATACAGCTAAATAAGAGTATATAATATGAGTAATTTATTTTCTTTAGAGGGCAAAGTTGTCCTGATCACCGGCGCTAGCCGTGGTATTGGTAAAGCGATTGCAAACACCTTAGTGGCACAAGGCGCAAAGGTAGCGGGCACCGCGACAAGCGAGTCAGGTGCGGCTAAAATTAGCGAATACTTAGGTGATAACGGTAAGGGTTATGCGCTTAACGTCACCGATCCTGCGTCAATTGAGGCAACATTAGCGGCAATTAAAGCCGATTTAGGTGATATTGATGTTTTAGTAAATAACGCCGGTATTACGCGCGATAATTTATTAATGCGCATGAAAGAAAATGAGTGGGACGATATTATCGACACCAACTTAAGCTCTATTTTCCGTTTATCTAAAGCGGTACTTCGCCCAATGATGAAGAAAAAGAACGGCCGTATTATCAATATTGGCTCAGTAGTGGGCACTATGGGTAACGCTGGCCAAGCGAACTACGCGGCAGCTAAAGCGGGTGTTATTGGTTTTTCTAAATCATTAGCGCGTGAAGTTGCTTCTCGTGGTATTACTGTTAACGTGGTTGCACCGGGATTCATCCAAACAGACATGACGGATGATTTGACAGATGAGCAAAAAGCAGCAACGCTTGCAAACGTACCTGCGGGTCGTTTAGGCCAGCCAGATGAGATTGCAGCAGCTGTGTGTTATTTAGCATCTGACGCCGCTGCGTACGTATCAGGTGAAACTTTGCATGTAAATGGTGCGATGTACATGGTTTAGCTTCGCAATGCGAAATAGTTAAACCACAAATTACCAATGAGTTTGCTAAAAAATATTGAATTTTTCGCAAACTTGCTTTAAACATACTTGAAATCGCTGTGAAAATAAGCGATAAAAGATAAAATAAACACTCAAGAGGTTTGACCAGCAAATTATTTATGGTCAAAAGATTGAATCAGAGAATTATCGGACGTAAACTACGCCGCAATCTGAAAATAACGCATTGGCGTTTTTAATAAAGGAAAGAAGAATGAGCGATATCCAAGAACGCGTAAAGAAAATTATCATCGAACAGCTAGGTGTTAAAGAAGAAGAAGTTAAAAACGAAGCTTCATTCGTTGATGACCTAGGTGCAGACTCTCTTGATACTGTTGAATTAGTAATGGCTCTTGAAGAAGAGTTCGACACTGAGATCCCAGATGAAGAAGCTGAAAAGATCACTACAGTACAATCTGCAATCGATTACGTTACAGCTCACGCTGAGTAATTAATCGCAAATTAAGGGCAGCATCCGCTGCCTTTAATCTTTATATCCAAACCACCTCAAAGTACATGATTCAATTCCAAACCCTCACCTATCATCAGCAATTAAGTTGTTATTGCTCAGCGTTGGTTATTGGTTTGAGACTCGCACTTTGAGGTAGCTTGGGTATGATCATCCCCAATACTAATAACATAACTAGCAACAGCGTTAACGCTGAAATAAACTGAGCTAAGTTAATTGGTATAATAATAATTCCTTATTGGAGGCAAACCGTGGCTAAACGTCGTGTCGTCGTAACTGGCTTAGGAATGTTGACGCCGCTAGGCAATGATGTGCAATCAACCTGGCAAGGCTTATTAGATGGTAAAAGTGGTATTCAAAACATTACCCACTTTGACACATCAAAATTTGGTACTCACTTTGCTGGTTTAATCAATGATTTTGATGCATCGGCTTATATGTCGCCAAAAGATGCTAAAAAAATGGATTTATTTATCCAGTATGGCATTGCAGCGGGTGTTCAAGCTTTTCAAGATTCAGGCCTCGAAGTAACAGAGCAAAACGCAACCCGTATTGGTGTAGCGGTAGGTTCAGGCATTGGTGGCTTAACCCTAATCGAAGAAAACCACATTAAATTACTAAACAGCGGTCCACGAAAGTTATCGCCGTTTTATGTACCGTCTACCATTATTAATATGATCTCGGGTCATTTATCAATAATGCATGGCTTACGTGGTCCTAATATTTCAATTGTAACCGCATGTACCACAGGCCTGCACAACATTGGCCATGCAGCACGTATGATTGCCTACGGCGATGCCGATGCAATGGTTGCCGGTGGCGCAGAAAAAGCGTGTACGCCAATTGGTATGGGTGGCTTTAATGCCGCACGTGCGCTTTCAACGCGTAACGACGACCCACAAGCAGCGTCTCGTCCCTGGGATAAAGACCGTGATGGCTTTGTGCTTTCTGATGGCGCTGGTGTAGTAGTTGTTGAAGAATACGAACACGCTAAAGCACGTGGCGCTAAAATTTATGCAGAGCTTGTTGGCTTTGGCATGAGTGGCGATGCCTACCACATGACCTCGCCACCAGAAGACGGCGCAGGTGCAGCACTGGCTATGGAAAACGCATTAAACGATGCGCAAGTAAATGCAGAGCAAGTTGGCTACATTAACGCACACGGTACGTCTACTCACGCGGGTGACAAAGCCGAAACCTCAGCGGTTAAAACCATTTTTGGTGATTCAGCGAAAGATGTGATGGTAAGCTCATCTAAATCGATGATGGGTCATTTACTAGGTGCAGCGGGCTCTGTTGAGTCGATAGTGTCTATCTTATCGTTGACCGAGCAAAAAGTAACACCCACAATTAACCTAGACAACCCAGATGAAGGGTGTGATTTAGATTACGTACCGCACACAGCGCGAGACGCCAAACTTGATTACGCGTTGTGTAACTCATTTGGTTTTGGTGGTACTAATGGCTCGTTACTGTTTAAAAAGGTATAATCTTTTTTAACAACGAACGACAATAAGAACCCAGTTGTTTAACTGGGTTTTTTTATGTGTAAAAAAATATGCAAACAATAATAACAGCAAGTGAAACCAGTAGCATAAGTATTCGCGATAGGGGCTTAAACTATGGCGATGGTTTTTTTACAACCGCAATTATTACTCATGGACAGGTTGAGCATTGGGCTTATCATAAAGCGCGTTTAATTGAATGCGCGCAGCGTTTAGGGTTTCCGGCGCTTGAGTTTAAAGCACTTGAGTCGCACATTACTCAGCAAATAGCATCACAGGTTCAAGCGGTTCTTAAAATAGTGGTAACACGAGGCGAGGGTGGGCGAGGCTATGCGCCGCCAAGCGAATGTAATTTAAACATTATTGTGAGTGTTTTACCTTATCCAGCGCATTATCACAGCTTACGCGAAACAGGAATTAGTTTAGCTATTAGCCCAATTAAACTGGCTTTACAGCCTCATTTAGCTGGGCTTAAAACCCTAAATAGGCTTGAGCAAGTACTGATCAAAAATGCCCTACAAACCGAGCAAAGTGATGATGCACTTGTACTTGACTACAACAACAATGTAATTGAAACCTCAGCGGCTAATATTTTTGCAATAAAAAATAATAAAGTAATTAGCCCCAGACTTGATGAGTGCGGCATTAAAGGTGTTTTTCTGCAATCTTTATGTGATAAATTAGCAATTGAATTTAAAACTATCAGCGTTGATGAGCTTACCCAAGCAGACGCGGTATTTGTATGTAATAGTTTAATGAAAATTGTGCCGGTAAAAAGCATAGGCGAGCACTGTTTTGATATTGCTCACAGTCAGTCATTACTAACAGTAGCCAAGGAGGCTTAGTGTTAAAAGTTATAGTATCAGTATTATTGCTGGCTTTTTTTAGCTCAGTGATTGGCTATCAGCAATTACAGGCAACAATTCAAACGCCATTACAGATAGCCGATAACACCCAATTTGAAGTTAAAAAAGGCACCGGCTTTAATAAGTTGTGCCGTCAATGGCAGCAGCAACAGTGGGTAGAAGACTGTTGGCGTTTTCAAATATTAGCTAAGCTCGACCCAACCTTGACCGATTTAAAAGCAGGCTTGTACGAATTAAGCTCAGATAGCGTGCTTAATAACATCAAAAAAATTAACCAAGGTCAGCAAATTAGCTTTAGCTTTACCATTATTGAAGGCCAAGCACTTAGAGATGTTTTAAATACTCTGAGTACTTCTACACACTTACAAAACGATTTAAAACTTGAGCAACTTGGCGAGCAAATAATCGGTAAGCAAACCCATCTAGAAGGTTGGTTATTCCCCGATACCTATCATTACCATAGCAATGATACTGCCAGCAGTTTACTAAAACGTGCTGCGCAAAAAATGCAGCAAACGTTGGCTGATGCTTGGCAGCAACGGGCAAGTGATTTACCTTACGATACCGCCTATGAAGCACTGATCATGGCCTCTATTATCGAAAAAGAAACCGCGCTTGCCAGCGAGCGTCCGTTAATTGCATCGGCATTTATAAATAGATTAAATACCAATATGCGCTTACAAACCGATCCAACCGTAATATATGGGCTAGGCGAAGATTTTGACGGTGATATTAAACGTAAAGACTTGAGAAATTACACACCGTATAATACTTATCGTATTAACGGATTACCGCCCACGCCAATTGCTATGCCATCCAAAGAAGCGATTTTAGCCGCGGTAAACCCGCCTAAAAGCGAGTATGTTTACTTTGTAGCAAAAGGCGATGGCAGCCATCAGTTTTCAACCACATTAAAGCAACATAATGCGGCGGTTAACCGGTATATTTTAAATAAAAAGAATTAGTGTTTATGAAACCAAAATTTATAGTTATAGAGGGCCTAGAGGGCGCGGGTAAATCAACCGCGATTGCCCTGTGCCAAGACTTTTTAAACCATCATCATATTGATTTTATTAATGTGCGTGAACCCGGAGGCACACCACTGGCTGAATCGTTACGTACTTTAGTAAAAGCAGAGCATCAAGAAGAAATCGCCTTTGAAACTGAGCTACTTATTATGTACGCAGCTCGCTCACAGCTAATGCACAATGTAATAAACCCGGCACTGGAACAAGGGCAATGGGTATTGGCTGATCGTCACGATTTATCGTCACAGGCGTATCAAGGCGGTGGACGCGGAATTAGTGCAAACACGTTAGCATCGTTATCCTCTATGGTGTTAAAAGGGTTAAAACCCGATTTAACCATTTACCTTGATATTGACCCTGTTATTGGTCTTGAACGTGCAAAAGGGCGGGGTGAACTCGATAGAATTGAACAAGAAGCCATTGAGTTTTTTCAGCGCACCCGTATGCGTTACATTGAGCTTGCAAATGATGACGACAGCATAAAAACAGTCGATGCCAACCAAAGTATTGATAAAGTACATCGTGATATTACCAATGTACTACGCACATTTTTTTCAGGGTTAAAATAATATGGCATTGCCATGGCTTAACGATGTAGAGCAACGTTTAGCTCAAAGCTATAAAGCACAGCGTTTTCATCACGCGCAGCTATTTTGCGGGCCTATTGGAGTAGGCAAGTTTGAGCTAAGCGATCAATTAGCTAACAGTTTGTTATGTCACAATACACAATCGCAGTTGAGTGCACCTAATAGCGTGCTAACGCCGTGTGGGCAGTGTAAAAGCTGCTCGTTAAACCTAGCTGGGACGCACCCAGATAAACGCGTTACCCAAGTAGAAGGGCAAAGCATAGGTGTAGACGACATACGCGGCATAAGCGATTTTATGCACCAGTCGGCAGCGCAAAATGGCAACAAAGTGGCTATTATTGAAAACTGCGAAAAAATGACTACGGCGGCAGCAAATGCATTATTAAAAACCTTAGAAGAGCCCAGTAACAGCCGGTTTTTAATTCTCACAACCAGCCAAGTGGCACAATTACCAGCGACTATTTTAAGCCGCTGTGCTAAAACTGAGGTCAAAGTAACCAACAGCCAGCTAGCACAGCAGTGGCTAAGTTCTTTAGATGTGCCTAACTACCCATGGTTATCATTGTTTTACAGCCAACCCCTGCAAGTAAAGCAGTGGCAACAGCAAAATCAGCTAGAAAGTATTGATACACTCTATAAATTTGCAACTGGGTTTAAACAAAGCCATAATTTCAATACGTTAGTCGATATAATAAATAAACAGCCTGAGCTTGTTCGTATTTTTACCTTATTTTTAAGTGAGCAGCTAAAACAGCAGCTTTTAAACGGCATGAGTTTTGAAGCCTACCAAGTTGCACAGCAAGCCTTGAATGATTTTTTACAAAATAACATACAAATTCTTGGGCTAAACTTACCGCTTGCGGTATCACGACTAGCGTATACATTACGCAACCAATAAAAAGGATTAGATATGCAAGAGCTATTAGTTGATATAGATGACCTTGACGAACTATATCGCTGCTACATGCCTTTTTTAAAAAAAGGGGGGCTATTTGTACGCACCAATATGCGTTATGAGCCTGGGTATTCACTCGCTTTACGAGTAACCTTACCTGATGCCTTAGAAGACGATGTGGTCACCGGCAAAGTCACGTGGATCACTCCGCAAGGTGCACAAAGCTCAAACCCTCCGGGGATCGGCATTAGCTTTTTAGATGATAAAACAAACCTAAACGCGAAGATCGAAAAACTGCTGGGGACTATGTTAAACTCCGGCAATCCAACTTATACCATGTAGTAAAAACAGGCCTTATTTTGATTGTAGATTCTCATTGCCATTTAGACCGTCTTGATTTTGATAAACTCGATTTAAACCTAGACCAAGTACTTGATAACGCCCGCGCAAAAAAAGTAGAACACTTTTTATGTGTGAGCGTCACACTTGATCAGTTCCCTAACATGCTAGAGCAAATTAAGCATTACGACGACGTATCAGCGTCATGTGGTGTACATCCGCTTGATCAAAAAGACGCGCTCAACAAACAGCAATTAATTGATTTAGCCTCGCACCACAAAGTAGTGGCTATTGGCGAAACCGGGCTTGACTACTATTATGCAAAAGATACTCACGCAGTGCAGCAAGCTAGCTTTGTTGGCCATATTGAAGTAGCCAACGAATTACAAAAGCCACTTATTATTCATACCCGCGACGCACGTGCCGACACCATTAATCTAATGCGTGAACACAAAGCAGAAAACTGCGGTGGGGTATTACATTGCTTTACCGAAGATTGGGATATGGCTAAAAAAGCCATTGATATGGGTTTTTATATTTCTATTTCAGGTATTGTAACCTTTAAAAATGCGGTAGAACTTAAAGAAGTGGTAAAACAAATCCCACTTGATCGACTGCTTATTGAAACCGACTCGCCGTATTTAGCCCCAGTACCGTACCGTGGTAAAACTAATCAGCCAGCGTATGTGGAAGACGTTGCTTATTATATTAGTGAACTAAAAGGTATTAGCTTTAACGAATTGGCAAAGGCCACTACCGATAATTTTTATTCTTTATTTAAATTAGCAGCTAAAGGCTAACCTCATGACGACTCTCTCGGTGCAACACCCGCTGTTACTTATGGGGCCTATGGTGCGCCGAGCAGAAAAAACCACAGTTTGTATTCAGTTTGCTACCTCAAAGCAGGTAAACGGCCGTATAGAGCTAATGGGCTACGAATGCTATAGCGAACAAAATAGCGTTAGACTGGGTGAACATTTATTTTTACAGTTTATAGTTATTAAACCCATAAACAGCCAGTTCCCGCGCGACATATTACTACAATATCAGTTATTTTTTGATGACAGCCCCGTTGATTTATCAGCGTTTAGTTTTAATGATGGTGCGTTACCTGCGTTTGTGATCCCCAAAAGACTGACGCAAATATTGCATGGCTCATGTCGCAATGCACATCATCCCGCAAAAGACAGCCTAGTTAGTTCAAGTCAGTGGCAAGCTACTCAACGCAGTAATAATCAACAAGGGGCGCAGTTGCTATTGCTCTCGGGCGATCAGGTATATGCTGACGATGTAGCAGGGCCTATGTTATTAGCTATCCATCAACTCATTGAGCAACTAGGAATTTATAAAGAGCAAGCGCTTGCGCTGGATTTACCCGACGATATTAGCCAACAGCTTTATGGCCGCCATCATTTACTACCCACCACCTCGTGGAAAAAGCGCTCTAAATTAGGTATAGGTTACTGGTTAAAAAAAGACGAACCGCATTTTTCTAGCGTAAAAGCGTATAACCACCTTATTCATTTTGAAGAGTTTGTAGCGCTGTATTTACTTAATTTTAGTAGTACCGCGTGGCAATATGTTGACTTATCAAAGCTAAATTACTCAGGCGGTAACGAAAAAAGCCAAGTATTGTTTAGCACAGAAAAAGCCACACTCATTGATTACGCTAAAGGCTTAGCTGAGGTAGAGCGATTATGTGCCAATGTGTCTACCTTAATGATGTTTGACGATCACGATGTAACCGACGATTGGAACCTCACCGCCGGGTGGGAGCAAGCCATTAATCAAAACCCCAGTAGCAAGCGTATTGTAAATAATGGCTTAGCAAGCTATTGGCTGTTTCAGGGAATGGGGAACGACGCACTGCAAAAAACCGGTGCGCTACTTACTCCATTTACAACAAGTCTAGCTGGGGATAAGCAATGGCAATTCAAAGCATTTGATAAACATCTAAACGATTTTAACCATTGGCATTATGAGCTAACAACTATTCCTAAAGTGGTGGTGCTTGATACCCGAACACACCGCTGGCGTAACGAGCAGAACTTTAATGAACCCTCAGGCTTGTTAGATTGGGAGCGTCTCACTGAGCTTGAAGAAAGCCTACTCAGCCATGACCAAGTCATTATTGTATCGCCCGCACCGGTGTTTGGAGTCAAATCAATAGAGGCGATTCAAGCGGTGTTTAACATGTGTGGGCAACCACTTATGGTTGATGTAGAAAACTGGATGGCGCACGAAGGCTCAGCTAAAAAATTGCTCGACACATTTAGACGTACCGACACTCCAAATGAAACGCTGATTTTATCAGGCGACGTGCATTATTCGTTTTGTTTTTCAGTGCAAAAGCGTTTTGGCGATCACCCCAACAGAATTTGGCAGCTCACAGCTAGTGGCATTAAAAACGAGTTCCCGCGTAAGCTAATAAATGTGCTTGATAAGCTCGACTCCATTTTATATGGCCCTAAAAGTCCGCTTAACTTTTTTACCAAACGCTGGCACATGGAAGTCGACAAACACCAAACTAAAGGCAAAGGGCAAAAGTACCTAGTAAGTGATTCGGCTATTAGTTTGGTTACCCTTAAAGGCGGTAATTTAGATCGCTACCAGCTCATACACGGCGACGGCCACACCACCGAATTTGATTTAGAAGAGCAGTAAATTGGAACAGGCGATAGGTTTTAGGTGCTAGGTATCAGGTTGATATTATTGTCGATTTGCAGCAGCGACTTCATGTCGCGGCATTCTTTGATGTCGTGAGCGACGGGCGACGAGCGACGGGCAACGAGCGACGAGCTTCGAGTTGCGGGCTAAATAACTAAAAGCGCAGCGTCTCTTAGCCCTCTTTGTGAATAAATCACTTAAACCCAAAACATAAAAATTATTCTTGAACCACAGAGGACACCGAGGCGCTACACGCTGCACTGAGAATACAAAGCAAAAAGCCTAATACCTTTTACTTTTCTAATGCTCATAACGTTTGTATTTAGTCACTTTCTCTGTTTTCTCCAACCCTCGGTGGTAAATAAATCACTAAGATCTTATTGTAATAATAGTACTGGGTGAAGGATTAAGCTCGAAACCCGTTAACTTTATTTAAAACCTTTATTCTTGAACTACAGAGGACACCGAGGCGCTACACGCTGCACTGAGAATACAAAGCAAAAAGCCTAATACCTTTTACTTTTCTAATGCTCATAACGTTTGTATTTAGT
>NZ_JASDDA010000047.1:0-31106 GCF_030407645.1 Pseudoalteromonas sp. APC 3495
AGACCAAGAAAACCTACAATTTATATTACAAAAAATGTATCCTGAAAGTAGTGCTTTTAAAGAAAACAAGCCTTCGATTGAAACTTTAAAAGTTTATATGCAAGCTCTTAAGGCTAATACTTTTTGTAACAAAGCAATGACAACGCTTACTACTGAATTAGCTACAGCTACAGTAAAACAGATATACAGGGGTAAGTTTAAAAAGATCGTCAATAAGGTTCTAAAAGAAATAAAAGGTCACTATAAAGAAAATAACCTTAACTTCTTTATTTGCAATCAGGTTGTAAAGTATAAGTATAAGTCTCCGTTAGTTATTTCTCTTCAAGGCTATTTCTAGTATAACAGCCCTATCTTTTATGTTGAAAACTCTACATGTAAAGGCTACGAGTTAGTGGCCTTTATTAATTAATTTGTTACACGTTTAGAAACCAAAGAGGTAAATCTTGCTTTCAGATAGCAGAACTTAAACTCTTAACAGCGGCTAAATTTAAGCCGCTACTTTCCTCTAAAAGTGCAGCGCCTGTTATCCTATTTGTGAATTAATGTAGCTTTGCCAACATAAGTTTTGTGCGTTTGGGGGGAGTTATTTTTAGCATATTTTAATTACGATATAGGTGTTGGTGAAAAGCCATTTGTTTACTTATTTATAAGGTGGGTTGTTTTCATAAGTGTTTGTAATGTGGTGTCTATTAATTAACCTAAATATAGAATAAGGAACATTCATGGAATTAGTCAAAACCACAAGTTTGAAATTTGAAGTAACAGAAACTGGTCATCAAATTATACAAGCTAAAATAAATGGACATAAAGTAAATTTAATTTTAGATACAGCGGCGGGTGCATCTGTTTTGGATAGGGCATGTATTAAAAAGCTTGGAATACAAGAGAAACTAAGTGAAGAAAATGCCGCAGGTTTAGGTACAGCCGACCACGAAATGGGCCTTATTGAAGTATTAAAATTTGAATTGGCAGGGCAGTTGTTTGAAAGTACAGAGTTTGTATCACTAAACCTAGACCATGTTCAGGTAGCAGGTGGTGATAATATTATCCATGGATTATTAGGTTCTCCATTTTTTAGAAAATACCAAGCTGTGTTAGATTTTGGCACTAATACACTGACAATTAGAGAGCCGTTAGCTGATTATGAGTAATTAAAGCGACTTATTTAAGCCGCTCTTTGCATATTATACACAGCGTGATAAGTCGGGTTGTCTCAAGTAAATTTATCATTTTTGTCGGATGACGTGGCTTCGCCACTTATCCGATCTACGTTAAAAGGTAGGTTGGTTAAGCCAAAGGCGCCACCCAACAGAGTTCTTAAAGCTATTAAAGCGGCTTAATTCAAGCCGCTACTTACCTCTAAAAGCGCAGCGTCTCTTATCCTCTTTGTAAATTAATTTGCTTTAAACAACATCAGCTTTGCCTCTTTTCCATCCGTTAATATCGCCACATTACCTTCAGCAGTGACAAACACATCTCTGAGCCTGCCTGTGGCTTCTGGAAAAATATGAGTCTGGGTGTATTCACCATTCGCTAAATTAATACTGTAGAGCTTTTTATCGACCAATGTAGTAATAAGCACGTGACGTTGCAGTGAAGGGAAGGCTGTATGGTTAGAGCCATAATATGCCATGCCTGATGGGGCGATTGAGGGCGTCCAATCTACGGCTGGTTTAGCCATTCCAGGGTAATCTCTAAAGGGGGAAATACGTGCTTGCGAGTAGTCATCTCCGTTGGTGATTACTGGCCAGCCGTAATTGGTGCCAGCTGTTAAATAGTTGAGCTCGTCACCGCCTGCGGGGCCATGTTCGTGGCTAATAATTTGCTGTGTATCGTAATCATAAACCAAGCCTTGCAAGTTACGGTGCCCGAGTGAATAAATGGCATGCGCGTTAGCGTTTATGTGACTAAGAAACGGGTTATCGTTTGGTATTGTGCCGTTTAAGTTTATGCGTAATGTTTTGCCAAGTTGACTGGTAATAACCTGTGCTTGCTCGCGGTAGTCAAAACCATCACCACTTGAAAATAATAAGGTACTATCTGGCAATACAAGCGCGCGGCCAGAATAATGCTGCGGTGTGCCCTTATCGGTGGCGACTTTATAAATAATTTTTGGCGTTGAAAATTGCGCACCATCAAACGTGGCTTTGGCTATTACTAGCCTGTTTGCATCAAGCTCACCTTGGGCGTAAGTGAATATAATTTCTTTTGATTCACTGTAATTTGGCGAAAGCACTACATCAAGTAAACCACCTTGCCCTGCAACGTATAAGCCCTCGAAGTTTATTTTAACTCGGGTTTGTTGGTTGTTTTTAATGATAACAACATGGCCATCACGCTCGGTGATTAACCAGGTATTGTTTGGGAGTTTAACCATACTCCACGGTGAATTGAGCCCTGTTGCTAAAGTACTAGCTGTGTATTGCTGTGTTGGTAACTCGGCACTGGCGTGACAAGAAAACGCTAAAAGTGACAGTAGCGTAATACAATATAGAGATTGTTTACCCTGCAAGCCTTTGCTAGTGTAAGGAAAAAGTTTTATTTTAAGTTGAGATAACCATGCAGTTTTTAACACGTATACTCCCGTCATTTTTAGTTTCTTGGTTACTTACATTCACTCTTGCTAGCTTGTTTCATAGTCAATACGTTGTCAATCAATTAGTTAATGTAGGTGTTGTAGTGGGCTTTAATGACCGTGTTAACTTAATCCTTGAAGATTGGCTTGGCTTGCTACCGACCTATGGCGCTATTATTGCTGTTGCACTTGCTATCGCGTTTTTGGTTACTTGGTTTATTGCTAAAAAAATGAACAAGCAAGGTACACAACTATTTGTTATTGCTGGTGTGGTGGCGTTTGCAACGGCGTTAATTGCGATTGAGTCAATTATGAATATTACTATTATTGCAGGTGCAAGAGGTTGGGGTTTTTATGCGCAATTATGTGCAGGTGCAGTAGGGGGGTATGTATTTGCAAAACTCATTAAGGAAAATAAGCACAAGGCAGCGCATCACGGCTTTTAAGTCAGTATTGGTCTGCAATGTAAAAAGCCGCTATTAATATAGCGGCTTTTGTGTGTATAAATTGCGTCGTGATATCAAAAAATCAAACTAAACAGCTTGTAACCACTTAAGCCAAAAATAAGCACTAACACCGGTAAAGTAAGTAAGTTTACCAACATTGAGTTGGTGTATTTGCCCATTACTGTTTTTTGGTTAACCAGCCACACTAGGTAGGTGGTGACAATAGGCAGTAATAGTCCATTAGCTGCTTGAGCAAAAATTATCACGGCAACAGGGTCTAAACCCAGAGACGCCACGGCGGCACCAAATAATAAAATAACAATGGCGACACTTTTAAAGCGGGTGTTATCCATTTTATTTGACCAACCTAACATGCCACATACTGCATATGCACCGGCAAGGGGAGCTGTTATTGCGCTGGTTAAACCTGCTGCAAATAAGCCAATAGCAAAAAAGTAATGGGCAGCATCGCCAAGTAATGGCTCAAGTTGTACCGCCATGTTGGCAGCGCTAATTTGCCCTGCATCTGTGCCATAAAATGCCACTGACGCGGTTGATAAAATTGCCAGCGTGATCACGCCACCTAAGGTGATAGACACACCCGTATCTACATTAGTTTGCTTAATAACTTTTTGCTTATCACTTTTGCTGTCGTGTCTTGCAGCTAAAACACCTGAGTGTAAAAATAAGTTATACGGCACTATGGTGGTGCCCACTAATGCCAATACGGTGGTAATTGAACCCTCAGGCATACTAGGAATAAACCCTGCTAACACATCACTCAGCGAGGGAGCAGCCATAACTAACGTTGAGATAAACACTAGGCTCATTAAAATCACTAATAAAATAAGCGCGTTTTCAACGACTTTGTGTTTACCGCTGTAAAGTAACACCGCACTTAAAAATGCAATGAGTGGCGTCCAAAGCTGGGCATTAACATGAGGAAATATTTCAATTAATCCCATGCTGGCACCGCTAAGGTTGCCAGCCTCGTAGGCGGCACTACCTACTCCAATGGCGCTGATCACTAAAAATATAGCGAGAGATTTAAATAGGGGCGTTTCAATGTGAGCTCTTAGCGCTTGCGCTAAATCTTGCCCGGTGGCTACGCCAAGGCGCGCCGCCATAGATTGTAATAATATGGTGGCAATGACTGAAAACAGTAATGTCCATATTAGTGCAAAACCAAAGTTTGCACCTGCCACGCTGGCAGTCGTAATAGTCCCTGGTCCAATGAAGGCAGCGGTGACGAGTAGTCCTGGTCCTAATCGCATAATTGACCTTAATAGTACTTTTGTATATTGCTATTTAAAGTTACATCTAACGTTTTATAACGCGATGCCTGTATTATTGCTGCCACTTATATTAAGTGCCTTGCAGCGATAGCCGCCCCTTGGCAAACCCTTTTTTGATGATAATCATATGTTAAAAAAGGTCGCGTAGCATACCAACTTATATATAAATTTAAAGGGGGTGTGGCGCGTTTGCACAAAATTAATACAATCAATAAATAACAGTAATAACCGCTTACCTCAGTTTAGGGCTTATTTAACGGCTTAGAGGATGACTGAATAACCTTAAATTGTTCACAGGTTTATGCCAATAACTATAGGCACTATAAACGCTTTGCACGCATTGTATTCAAACAGAGGGTTTGAATACCCTAAATATCACCCAATTCATGCCATCACTGCTTTAATGGCCTCTAAGCCTTTTCGCAAAGTGCTGGCATCGGTTGCATAATTAATGCGAATACACTGGTGTTTGTGTGCCCAAGCATCATCAATACCAATAAAAAAATTATGCCCGGGAATAATATAAACATCCTGCTCTTTAAGCTTTTGGTAAAGTTGTTCGCTGGTTATTTTTGCCTCTTTAAACCACAGCCACATAAAAAATGCGCCTTCTACTTTGTGTAAGTAAACGGGGAGGTGGGCAAATATTTCATCAAACAAGTTCATTGCTGTTTGTGCTTTTTCTCGATAAAAAGGCAGCACTGAATTTTTACACAGCGGAAGGAGTTCTTCTTCATTAATAAGGCGCGTTACTAAACTTGGGCCAAAACTGTTCGGCGACAAAACCATACTGCCATTTACACGGCCAATGGCTTTAATTATGTCATTGTTAGCCACTACAATACCGGTTCGCAAACCCGGTAGACCAAGCTTTGAAAGTGACATGCATAAAATAATGTTTGAGTTCCAGGTTAAGTTTGCGTCGGTATAAATACACCCAGGGAATGGGTCGCCGTAGGCGTTATCAATGATCAGTGGGATATTATATTGCTTAGCCAATAAATCGAGATGCTGTACTTCTTCATCAGTAATGACATTGCCTGTTGGGTTAGTCGGGCGCGATACACACAGTGCGCTAATGCTGCTGTCGCTTGCTAATACTTGCTCAACAGCTTTAAAATTAATGATATATTTAAATTGGTTTGAGCCACTTTCAGTATTTAAAATTTCGATATCGGGCTTTATTGCTACAAACATATCGTCAGTTAAGCCTTGATCTGCATAGCCTACATATTCAGGTGCCAGCGGAAATAAAACCTTTTTATGGCTTCCATCAGGCATACTGCCAGCTAACAGATTAAATAACACAAAAAAATTGGCTTGGCTGCCATTACCAAGCGCTATATTATTTGCGGTTAAATCCCACGAGTATTCACTTTTTAGTTGCTTGGCCAGAGCTGCACGAAATGCATCATTACCCGTTGGGCCATCGTAAAGTCCAAATACGTTGGAAAGTGTATTATTAGCAACAAGCTTTTGTAACTCATTGATAAAAATATTATTAACCTCAGGCACTAAGGCCGGATTACCACCACCGAGCATAACAATATTTGGATTATTACTGTTTTTAGCATCGCCTAAATCTTCCATTAACTGAGTAATACCATTAGGTTGAGTAAATTTAGTGCCGAAGTTTGAGTAATCCATAATGACCGTGTGCCTTAAAAAATGATAAGTTAGTGTAAATTAACACTATGAATTTGATATTGAAAAATTTTCACCGATTAGATTACTATAGCCATAACCCGCTATAATCGTTTTTCATATTTTAAGTAGGGCAGCCTTATCAGCAACCTTGAATCACACACTAAAACACCTTTAAACACCACAGCAGACGATTCGGTTATTACTGATACGATTCTTAAAATTGCCACTTTTAACTTGTTTAATTACCTTGAGCCGCCTAATGCCTATTATGAATTTGAACGCATATACACCGCAGAGCAGTGGGCTAAAAAGCAGCGTTGGCTTATTAATTACTTAACCGAGCATCAGCCTGATGTGATTGGTTTTCAGGAAGTATTTAGTATTGAGTCGCTTAAAGAATTAGTTAAAGAGCAAGGTTATACGTACTTTGGCGTGGTAGATGAGCCCCAGGTAATCGACGACTTTATTTACAAACGCCCTGTAGTAGCGCTTGCTGCTAAATACCCCATCGTTGAAGTGGCAACTGTTGAGCACGACCATGAGCTTGCTAAAACCCTTGGTTTAACTGAGGATTTTACATTTAGCCGAAAGGTGCTTAGAGCTACAATAACTTTACCGCATATCGGCAACACGGATTGTTATGTGGTGCATTTTAAGTCTAAGCGCTCAATGATAGAGCTTGATGAGCAAAACAAAGACCTCACACCCGAAAAAAATATTATCGAGCTTTTAAAAGCCGATATAGCAGGGAGTTGGGGCTCAACTATTCAGCGCGGCAGTGAGGCTACATTGCTGATGATAGACATCATTGCACGCCGCGAATCTACACAAAACCCAATGGTTTTAATGGGCGATTTTAACAACGACTTAGCCGATGGCGTTTTAAGCCATTTACTAACAAATACACTGCGCTTTGCCCCCACGTTTGACAGTAACACTTACCTTGCAAAATATTGCCTTAACGACGCATGGCAGTTATTTGCAAGGTCGCAATTAAATTTGGCTAATCAAAATAATGAAAATAAAGTGGATTTAAAGCGAAAGCCTACCCATTATTTTGGCGCGAGCAGCTCAGTGCTTGACTACATTTTGTTGTCTTGCGAGTTTGACTCAAGTTACGACGACAGCTTTTTTGAGGTGAGCCATTACCATACTTACGATCGTCATTTAATTAACCCTGAATTTGAGCGTGATGATTTAAGCACCGATCATGGCGTGGTATTGATTAGCTTAGCATTAAGGTCGTAGCGAATTTTGTTACTATAAATTGCAAGCTAATCTGCCGCTGACATAATTAATATTAAGGCGCTCAGTAGGTGCCTTGATGTTTTCCCTTTCTTTTATCCTGCTGTTTTAAAAAATCACTAATAATTAGTGCATTAACTCTAATTTATATTGATCCACATCATCTTTATTAACGGTGAGAGTGGTAAATTAGTGACGCTAGATTTTTAAGTTCGTTTAAATCGCTTATTACAACTACCCTTGTTGTACTTACAAAGCAGGGTTGCTTTCATATAACAAATAGCGTGCTGTATCCTAAAAATTTTTACCTTGACTACCCTCACTTACATTACTTTATACATACATGGAGTTTTAGCACATGACAATTAAATCAACGTTCAAATCTTTGAGTAAGCTCGCTATATTGGTCATTGTGGGGGGGGCTGGCTGGTATGCTTGGCAAACCTTGCAACCTACATCATTTGCTGAACAACTCCCTGACAGTGTTGCCTATGGAAATGGGCGAATTGAAGCGACTGAGTACGATATTGCTACAAAATTACCGGGCCGCTTAGTTGACGTTATGGTGCAAGAAGGCGATATGGTCAAAGCGGGTCAAACGTTAGCGGTTATTGATACTGATGATTTAAATGCACAGTTACGTGAAGCTCAGGCGGGGCTTCGTGTTGCTAATGAGTCTCGTAAATACGCATTAGCGATTGTAGAGCAGCATAAAAGTGAGCTTAATTTTGCACAAACTGAATTGCGCCGCTCTGCAAAATTATTGGAAAAAGGCCATATTTCAAAAGAAGTGGTAGATCAACAACGAACCACCTCTGCTATTGCGCAAGCTGCTTTAACCGCGGCAAACGTAAAAGTTGTGCAGTCGGATGCTGAAATAGAAGCAGCGCAGGCACGTATTGAGCGATTACAAAGCAACATAGCCGACAGCACGCTCACAGCACCAATCAATGGACGTATATTGTATCGATTAGCTGAGCCTGGAGAAGTGCTTGGCAGTGGTGGCAAGGTTTTATCGTTATTGGATTTAACCGATGTTTATATGAGTATATATTTACCAACAGCGCAAGCGGGCAAGGTAACAATAGGCTCACAAGCGCGCATTGTTATTGATGCTGTTGCCGAGTATACATTGCCGGCTAAAGTGACGTTTGTATCTGCACAGGCGCAATTTACCCCTAAATCGGTAGAAACCCGAAACGAGCGCGATAAACTGATGTTTAGAGTTAAGGTAAAGCTCGACTCGCAGTTATTAAAAGATCATATCAAACAAGTAAAAACAGGGGTGCCAGGGCTTGCTTATGTGTTGTTAGCGCCTGAAAAAAATTGGCCTACGTCATTACAGGTACGAGTGCCTGAATAATGGATAACGACGATAAAAACATTCAACAGCCACCAAGTGAAAGTGTGGTTACGCTTACTAAGGTGAGCCATCGCTATGCTAATAATCGCGTGCTGGACAACATTAGTATTTCATTACCTGCCGGGAAAATGGTCGGGTTTATAGGCCCTGATGGCGTAGGAAAATCAAGCTTGCTGGCACTTATAGCGGGGGCAAGGGCGATTCAAGAGGGGGAGGTTGAGGTATTAAACGGCAATATGCGCAGCAGTGGTTTTCGTAATACGGTGTCGCCACGCATTGCTTACATGCCTCAAGGGCTTGGCAAAAATGTGTATCCAACACTTTCTGTGTTTGAAAATATAGATTTTTTTGGTCGTCTATTTTCTCAAAATAAAGCCGAGCGAAAACAAAGAATTAATAACCTTTTAAAAAGTACAGGCTTAGAGGCATTTGCCGATCGCCCCGCAGAAAAGCTCTCTGGTGGGATGAAACAAAAACTCGGTTTGTGCTGCGCACTGATCCATGACCCTCAATTATTAATTTTAGATGAGCCAACTACCGGAGTTGATCCGCTATCGCGTCGTCAATTTTGGCAATTAATAAACAGTATTCGCGCTGAAAATACACAAATGAGCGTACTGGTTGCGACCGCCTACATGGAAGAAGCCGATGATTTTGATTGGCTAGTTGCTATGGACGATGGAAAAGTCATCGGTACGGGCAGCCCACAAAACCTGAAAGCGCAAACTAATAAAGAATCGCTTGATGAAGCCTTTATAGCATTACTTCCTGAAGAAAAGCGCCATGATCATCAGCGGTTAGTTGTGCCACCTCGTAAACAAGACTTAAACACAACTCAGTTCGCTATAGAAGCAAATGGATTATGTAAAACATTTGGCGATTTTACCGCCGTTAACAAGGTGAGCTTGAGTATTGAACAAGGTGAAATTTTTGGCTTTTTAGGCTCAAATGGCTGTGGAAAAACCACCACAATGAAAATGCTTACGGGGTTACAACCGGCAACCAGTGGCGAAGCAAAATTGTTTGGTGAAAAGGTCGATGCCAATAACATAGAAAGCCGCAAACGCGTTGGTTTTATGTCACAAGCGTTTTCGCTTTATAACGAGCTTACAGTGAAGCAAAACTTGGTATTGTATGCGCGTTTATTTCACTTACCTGCAGAGAAAATAGAGCCGCGCGTTAAAGATTTAATTACTCGGTTTAACCTTAAAAAATACAGTGACGATTTTCCTACCGATTTGCCCCTAGGTATTCGCCAGCGTTTATCGCTTGCTGTTGCGGTAGTACATAGCCCTGAAATGCTCATACTTGATGAGCCCACATCGGGGGTAGACCCCGTTGCAAGGGATGACTTTTGGCAGCTACTCATTGAGCTTTCGCGCGAACAAGGCGTGACTATTTTTATTTCGACTCACTTTATGGATGAAGCGGCACGTTGCGATAGAATTTCGTTAATGCATGCAGGTAAAATACTTGCCAGCGATACGCCAGCTGCACTGTGCCAAGCGCGTAATACCGACACACTAGAAGCTGCCTTTATTGAATATTTAGAAGAGGCGGTAAATGCAGCCGGAGCAAGCTCGGCGATACAAGCATCGATAACGGATAAACCCAAAGCATTGGCTACAGCGCCGGCTACTCGTAAAAATAACATTAACCCCACATTTAGTTTGTTGCGGCTATTTGGTTATGCGCATCGCGAAACGCTAGAGTTGTGGCGCGATCCTATTCGCCTAACGTTTGCTTTAATGGGCTCGATAATTTTGCTGTTTATTTTAGGTTACGGCATTACATTTGATGTTGAAGATTTAAGCTTTGCGGTACTAGATCAAGACCAATCACCCGAGAGCCGCAACTACATTCAAAATATGGCAGGTTCACGTTACTTTATTCAAAAAGCAGATATTAAAAGCCCGCAAGAACTTGATAAACGAATGCGCAGTGGTGAGTTAAGCGTGGCCGTTGAAATTCCACCTAACTTTGCTCAGCAATTTAAACGCGGCCGTAAACCTGAAATTGTAGTGTGGATTGATGGTTCTATGCCGTTTAGGGCAGAAACGATTAATGGTTATATGAGCGGCGTGTATTACAGCTATTTAACCAACTTATCTTTGCGCACTTATGCACAAGTACCAAACTTAGTGTCAGCTAATATTGAATCTCGCTATCGTTATAACCAAGATTTTAAAAGCATTGAGGCCATGGTGCCGGCGGTTATTCCACTACTATTAGTATTTATACCTGCGATATTGATGGCGCTTGGCGTAGTGCGCGAAAAAGAGTTGGGTTCAATCATAAACTTATATGTAACACCGGTTAATCGGCTGGAATTTATTATTGGCAAACAGCTGCCTTACATTTTAGTGAGTATGATCAGCTTTTTTGGCTTAGTCGCACTTGCTATTACCGTGTTTGGTGTGGCGCTAAAAGGCAGCTTTTGGGCGCTTAGTTTGGCTGCATTATTATATGTTACAGCGACTACGGGGGTGGGGCTGTTAATTTCGGCTTTTACAAAAACACAAATTTCAGCACTGGCAGCCACTACGGTGGTGGTGTTGATGATTGCCGTTAACTTTTGTGGGCTAATTGACCCTGTTTCTTCCTTGGAAGGGTTTGGAGCGATTATTGGCAAACTGTTTCCAACCACCTACTTTTTAGAGGCGTGTCGGGGGGTCTTTAATAAAGCGCTTAATTTTTCTGATTTATCAGCCCAGCTACTGCCTTTATTCGCTTTTATACCCGTGCTGACTCTGGCCAGTGTATTTTTACTTCCAAAGCAGGACAAATAGCCATGCAACGTCGCGGAAACATTATTAATTTAGGTATTAAAGAGTTGCGTAGTTTATGGCGTGATAAGGTTTTACTGCTATTTGTTTTTTTTGCTTTTACTGGGCTGATTTATGTAGTGGCTTCAGCCACGTCGATAGAGTTAAATAATGCGCCGATTGCAGTTGTTGATCACGACCAATCGCAATTATCTAAGCGTATTATTAATGCCTTTTATGAGCCTTACTTTAAAACACCAGACAGTATTTCATTAATCGATATTGACTCAGCTATGGATAATGGCCGTTATACTTTTGTGCTTAATATACCGCCTTATTTTGAGCGTGATGTACTTGCAGCTAAGCAACCTACGATTCAAGTAAATATAGATGCTACGCGTATGTCGCAAGCATTTATTGGTGATAACTATATTCAAACCATTATTAACGGCGAAGTAAATGAGTTTGTGCAAGGTTATCGAACCGTTTATTCACTGCCAATAAAGCAATCGGCGCACATTATGTTTAATCCAAACATGACAAGTGTATGGTTTGGTAGCGTGATGGAATTGATGAACGTGATCACAATGATTTCGATTATTTTAACTGGCGCCGCGGTGATCCGTGAACGCGAACACGGCACATTAGAGCATTTATTAGTGATGCCGTTAAGCCCCTTTGAAATAGTGATGGCGAAAATTTGGGCTAATGGTTTAGTGATTTTATTACTGACTGCATTTTCATTATTTATTGTGATCGAAGGTTTGTTACAAGTGCCTATTCATGGCTCGCCAGGCTTATTTTTATTTGGCGTTGCTATTCATTTATTTGCGACCACATCGCTGGGGATATTGTTAGGCACACAGGCGCGCACCATGCCGCAACTCGGGTTATTGATGATCTTAATTTTATTACCATTACAAATGCTCTCTGGCGGTGTTACGCCGCGTGAAAGTATGCCTGAGGTAGTGCAAAATATTATGTTATTGGCGCCAACAACGCATTTTGTAAAATTTGCTCAAGCAATTTTATACCGAGGAGCAGGGTGGGATGTAGTTTGGCCTTACTTTTTAGCATTAACTGTTATTGGCAGTGTGTTTTTTATTGTTGCATTAATGCGCTTTCGTAAATCAGTGGCACAAGGTTAGGGTATTAAAATATAACGTGTAATTTCAAAAAATGACTGTTTAAGCTAAAGCCACCCGTTAACGTTAAAGCGCTAGTGGGTGGCTATTGAAGTATGGGGGAGTGATACCATCCGCAATAATAATTAAGCGAATGGGGATGACTTAGTTTAGTCTTGGGTTAATTTCTAAAGGAGACAGCGTAATGGTCGCATTACTGCTTGCTCCTTTATATTCTTGATAGTCTTTGTTTTCAAACAGCGTGTAAAAAACATCAACATAATCGTCATTATTAGTAAACCACTCATCCGGCATTGCTTTAAGTAGTTCATTGGTCAGCTTAGGAATAATGGCATAACCTTGCGCTTGTAAATCAGGAATGCTCGCCATTACTTGCTCTGATATTTCTAATAATTTTATTGCTAGAGTTTTATAGTTGGTGTTGTCATCTTGTTCCATTAAGAGTAAATCAACCGCCTGCCAACGATAACGCTGCCAATGAATGAGCACCTGATTAGGGCTGTAATCGGTTTTGTCATGATCTAAATACGGTAAATCAACGATATCTAATATTGGTTCATCTCGGGTGGGGTCGATACCCGTTACAATGGCATAAATTTCAGCACCACCTGAGATCCATGGTTCTTTGTCATCTTCTAAGCGTATTTTTTTCAATACACTGGTTTGCAGAGGTTGTTCATTGCTTAACTGGTTTTTTGGACTAACCGTGCTTTTACTGAATTTGTTAGCAGATAAAATTCCTCTCATTACTGCAATACCCGCATCTTGTACTTTTTGTTGATCTAATTCGACAATAAATACAGGTTGGGTCGGCATTTGGTCAACACTAAGATAATGAATGTCACCATACTGATCGAACGCTTCAATCTCGCTCCATTGCGTATCGTCACCAGCGGGTGCAAATGCAAATAAAGGGCGTTCGCCTTGCTGCCAAGCGCTAAGCATTTTATCGCTTGCCAAACGCACTTGTAACAAACTACCGGTGTTTTGTGGTAAACCTTTCAGTTGTTGTAACGCGTTGTTTGCTAAACGAGTATTTTGTTGTGTGTGCATACCTAAAGACGGTAGCTGATCCGCATTCAAAACCAGTTTATATTGGCTTAGCGTTTGTTTAAGATCAGCGTTTAATACACTGTAATTAAGCGCTATTTGTTTTGCGAAATTGCGTTTAATGGTGGCTACGTCTTTGTATTGCGCCAACTTAGCCAAGTTTTCATCTTTTTCGATTTCATATTGAGCTGAAAAAGCGGGCGCTGATACACAGTTCAATAGCGCTAAGGTTACCAAGCATTTGGTTATTTTATTCATCATATTCATTTTACCGTTCCGTTATCAGTAACACTATAAAACAACACTTAGAATAAATACTCAAATAAAAATTATAAAATACGTAATTAGTGCTGGTTTTAAGTTTCGCTCAGACTCTAAAAAAATACCAAGATGCTGTGATAGAGTAAGTTTTATATAAAGAATGAATCTATTACAAAAAATTATTTTACTAAAAAGTAATTACTATATACATCAGTGGCTTATCTTTGGCTTGATAGTTGCTGTAACTACTACTCTAATAACAACACAAAGGATTAAACAATGACCGATATAGCACATTCAGCGTTTATAGCATTTTATTTATATTTAATTATGATGTTAGTTCAGTGGGCAGTGGCAACGTTTAGTAAAGCCAAACAGCCTGGGGCTGTACCAGGAAAAATTGATAAAGACCTATCTCATGAGAGTTTTATATTTAGAGCGCATCGCACCTTTCATAACACATTAGAAAACAGTGCGTTATTTATAGGAACGGTTTTATTTGCCTTTGTGATTAATTACCACAGTTCGGTTTTTGCAATCTGTATTTGGATTTATGTTACTGCACGTTTAATTCATATGGCACTGTATTACGCCATTGCCACCGAGAAAAACCCCAGCCCGCGTAGTTACTTCTTTTTGATTGGTGTGATTGCAAACATTGTGATGTTAGTGCTGTTAGGACTGCGATTAGCAAGCTAATTAAATGATTAAAGCGAAAAGCAGACAGTCCCTAGCTTTTCGCTTACTTATTTTATTGGGCTGGCTTTGTTTCTCGCGTCACAATAAAACACATTAATGAGCCTAATGTAACTAATACTACGCCTTGCCAAAATGCGTTGGTGAGCGATAGTGATAAGTAAATAGAGGCAAATAGCGTAGACAATACAGGGATAAAGTAAGACAAGGTGCCTAAAAACACTAGGTCACCGCCAATGATTGCTTGGTTCCATAGTGCGTAACCTCCACCAATAACCACCCCTGCCAGCAATAAAGTAAAACTAGAATATACGTTAAACTCAAAGCTGGGTTCATTACTCAGTCCGTAACTTATCCATAAAGAAATTGCCGTGGCTGCAAAAAACACATTAATGGCATTTTTACCCTCGCTAAGTTTAACCGTTACACTGCAATACACAGCCCAAATAAACGCTGCTGCAAACGCCATAGAGTAGGGTAATGGGTTGTCGCTAATATTAGCGGTTAATACAGCCATAGATAAACCACTGTTGCCAGCAATACACCATGCAACGCCTAAAAACGCAATCAGTATGCTCGGGTAGACTAATACGCTTACTTTAGTGCGGTTAACAATAATCGATAATAAAATGGTTAACGCTGGCCAAAGGTAGTTAATAATTGCCATTTCTAACGCTTGCTGGCGACTATTTGCAAAGCCGAGGGATAACGCTAAACACATTTCGTAAATAACAAATAAGCTGCCACCAAAGACTAAATAGCGTTTTGGGTAATTGCTTAGCCTTGGTACACCCATGACTAGTATTAAAAAAATCGCACTGACGCTGTAAATTAAAGCAGCACCGCCAATAGGGCTAAATAATTCTGATAAATCACGAATAAAGGCAGTTAAACTGCTCCAAAGTAAAATAGCGAACACCCCATAGAGGGTGTATTTATGTTTGCTTAAAAATGACATGGTGAATTGCTTGATGAATGATAAAAAGTCAGCCGCGAATGTGACATTTTAAAAACAGTGGGGCAAGAGGTAGACTATAAAATTCGACTAAATAACTATAAATAGCTTTAAAATCAAATAATAAGTTTAATTTTAGTAAACAAGAGCAGGCTATAATAATGGCCCGCCCTCAATTAGTTTAATTACTCAACGCCAATAAAGCCGCCGGTTTGATGTGCCCAAAGAGCAGCGTAAATGCCGCCTTGGGCAATTAATTCATCGTGACTGCCTTGCTCTACAACGCCGCCTTCATCAAGCACGATGAGTCTGTCCATTTGTGCAATGGTCGATAATCGATGGGCAATGGCGATTACTGTTTTTCCTGTCATTAAATCATCTAAGCTTGCTTGAATTGCCGCTTCGACTTCTGAGTCTAATGCGCTGGTGGCTTCATCAAGTATGAGGATTGGTGCGTTTTTAAGTAGTACGCGTGCAATGGCAATACGTTGGCGTTGACCGCCTGACAGAGTGACCCCTCGTTCGCCTACTTGCGCATCAAAACCTTTATTGCCTTTGCTATCTTCAAGGTCGTTTATAAAATCAAGGGCTTTTGCTTGCTTAGTCGCATCGAGCATTTCGGCTTCGGTTGCATCAGGCCTGCCGTATAAAATGTTATCTTTTACTGAACGATGCAGTAATGAGGTATCTTGGGTAACCATAGCAATATAGCGGCGCAGGCTTTCTTGGCTTACATCCGTGATATTTTGGCCATCAATACTGATATTGCCTTTGTCGGTGTCGTAAAAGCGCAGCAACAAGTTAACTAAGGTAGATTTACCCGCACCAGAGCGACCCACTAAGCCGATTTTTTCACCGGGTTTAATGTTTAAGTTTAATCCGTTTATTACTGGGCCTCGGTTATTTTCATTCGCGGCTTTACCGTAGTTAAAATGTACATTATTAAAGTCGATTGCCCCTTGGGTGACCTTTAACGTTTCGGCTTCTGGTTTGTCATCAACCGCAATAGGATTAGAAAGGGTGCGCATGCCATCAGCCACGGTGCCAATGTTTTCAAACAAGCTGCTAATTTCCCACATGATCCATTGGGCCATACCATTGAGCCTTAATGATAAACTCAATGCCACGGCAATCGCTCCTGCACTAATGGCGCTTAACGACCATAAATACAAAGACACTGCTGCCACTGAAAACACTAACAAATAGTTTAAGCTTTGAATAACCACGTTTAAGCTGGTTACCAAGCGCATTTGTTTATAAACAGGCTGTAAAAATACATCCATACTTTGTTTAGCGTATTGTTCTTCGCGTTGGGTGTAAGAAAACAGCTTAATGGTTGAAATATTTGTGTAGCTGTCGACGATACGGCCGGTCATTTCTGAGCGTGCATCAGCTTGTGAACTGGCAATACTTTTTAATCGGGGTACAAAGTAAATTTGCACGCAAATATACAATGCTAACCACACTAATAATGGCAACATTAAACGCCAGTCTGAGGCGGCCACTAAAAACACCATTGAGCCAAAATAAACAGCAATGTACATAAGTACATCAAGTAACTTAGTGACTGACTCACGTACTGCTAATGAGGTTTGTAATACTTTTGTAGCGATACGCCCAGCAAATTCGTTTTGATAAAAGCTGACACTTTGACGCAGTAGATAACGGTGTGCCAACCAACGAATCGACATAGGGTAATTGCCCAATAGCGATTGATGTAAAATAGCTGATCTAAAAAATACGACTACAGGCATGACGACTAAAAGCATTAACCCCATTTTTATTAACGCGGATTGTTGCTGCGAAAACAGCTCTTCAGGTGTGTATTCGCCAAGCCAGTCAACCAGTTGGCCCATATAACTAAATAAAGACACCTCTAAAATAGCGAGTAATGCGGCACTGAGCGACATAAGCACTAACGACAATTCCATGCCTTTGGTGTAGTGACGACAAAATGCAAAAAGGGTTTTAGGAGGCTGAGATGGAGAACGCTCTGGGAACGGTTTAGTCATCCGTTCAAATAGTCGATACATATTAACTGCTTAATTAAATATTTATAAAGATGTCCCACTATACCATTGTAAAACACAAAGGCGCAGTGGGAATGAGGTGTGCGTCGGTTAACTCAAGTTGAGTTAACCGTTTATAGCTTAGTGTGGCCGGTTTTATTTTTTACCAGCCAATACGATATACCCAGTGCTAAGGTAACTAACGCAAGGCCAACAATTTGCTCTGAGGTCACTAATTTTAAATCGAGGACAATAATTTTACGCGCCACAGCCATCAGTGCGGTAGCAATAACCAGTTCAACGGGCAGCGAGCTAGAGCCCAAATATAACCGAATGTTAGTAAATATTTCTACCGCAATTAGCACCACCATAAAGGCACCAAAGGTTTGCAGAATGTCTTCAATATTTAATAAAAAATAAGGCGGAGAACTTAACCGCATGTATAAAACATACACTACATCAGCAATACTCCAAAAAATAACCAGCACCATGAGCACTGCCAGTATTTTAATTGCAAAGCGAATAGCATGATGTAAATACTGCATCAGGGGATCAACATGATCCTCTGGTAATTCTTCGTGTTTCTTCATGTTATTTCAGCACCTTATTGATTAAATTAGCCTTTATAAAATAATAGCTGATTAATTATGTTTAGCACTATATACGGTCAAAACAGTATAAGTGATTATTTTTATTAAAATAGTGTGCTTGAACAGGGGACTTGTTTGGTGAGGGTTAAATTCTAAGTAAAATTCAAGGTGTTAATAATATGTAATTAAGCGTGTGATTTTTAGTGTCTATCTCAAAAGGTTTGCGGTTATTGGTTTCTGCTGTCATGTTGGTGGCATTCATTATGAGGATAACAATGCTATGTCTAATTTAGGTTTAAAGTTAGTTAATCGACTTATAAAGTATGGTGTGTTGGCATCATTAAGTTCTGTAACGCTTACAAGCTTTGCTGGCGAGTCTACACAACAAGCATCATTGCATAAAATTGCACAAGAAATTTCGGCGCAGCGTATTGAGAGTGATATTCAAACGCTGGTGGGTTTTGGTACGCGACATACGCTATCAGAGACTAAGTCTGATACACGTGGTATTGGCGCGGCAAGGCGTTGGATTAAAAAAGAATTTGAAGCGATTTCGGCACAATGTGGTGGCTGCTTAGCAATAATAGAAGTAAAACAAACCATTTCAGGAGAAAAGCGTATTCCTAACCCTGTAGAAGTGGTTAACATAATTGCGATTCAGCGCGGCGGTACTGAGCCTAATCGTATGGTGATGATGTCGGGTGATATAGACTCGCGTGTTAGTGATGTAATGGATTTTACCAGCGATGCGCCAGGGGCAAATGATAACGCTTCAGGGGTTGCCGGTGTTATTGAGGCAGCGCGTGTTTTATCGAAATATACATTTAATGGCTCGGTTGTTTACGCGGCGCTCTCAGGTGAAGAGCAAGGTTTATTTGGCGGTAAAATTTTAACCGCTTATGCGCAAAAAAATAATTGGCAGGTTCATGGTGTTTTAAATAACGACATGATTGGTAATATTACCGGTATTAATGGCGTAACCGATAACACCACTGCACGCATTTTTTCAGAAGGGACGCGAGTGGTTGAAACCAAAGAGCAAGCGCGTACTCGTCGTTTTACAGGTGGCGAAGTTGACTCAGCGAGTCGTAATTTAGCGCGTTACGTAGACACCATTGCCGATAAATACATTGAAAATTTAGACACTATGCTGGTATACAGACTCGACCGATTTGCTCGAGGAGGGCATCATCGCCCATTTAATGATGCGGGCTTTGCGGCTGTACGTATAATGGAAACTAACGAGCATTACGACCGTCAACATCAAGACCTACGCACCGAAAATGGCATAGTGTACGGTGATACCATCGATGGGGTTGATTTTGATTACGCCGCAAAACTCACGTCATTGAATGCGGTGAGCCTAGCGTCAATGTCATGGGCACCAGCGCCACCGAAAGAAGTGAAAATTAGTGGTGCCGTACGCGCCAGTACCACACTTTCTTGGCAACCATCGGATGATAAAAATATTGCCGGTTACAAAATTTACTGGCGCTATACGAGTGAGCCACAATGGCAATACAGCCAATGGGTTGATAATGTTAGCGAGTTTACGCTTAAAAATGTGGTTATTGATAACTACTATTTTGGCGTTGCTAGCGTGAATAAACAGGGTGTTGAATCGCCAGTGGTGTTCCCCGGTGATGTGGGGTCGTTTGATCACAACATAAAATAATCGGTTTGCTTAAAAACCCAGCAAACAGCTGCGAATAAGATGTTAAGTACGCTATTTATGCTTGCGCCTTATTTGTTATGCCCTTAAAGTGTAAACAAAGAAGTAAAAAGGTTATTAAAATGCAGCAACAAGAACATAAACCATTAACACCAGAGCAGCAAGCTGAACTTCAGCAACAAGAAATTCAATGGCAGCGCGAATGTTTTCAAAATGCGCAAAAACATTTAGCTGAAAAAGGCATTATGCCCAAAACATTGCTTGAAAAAGAAAGCCGCTTTTTAGCGCCTTTATGCGCGCTATGGAAATTTAAAGCGCAAAACGGTAAAAGCTACTGGGTGATCACCGGTCGTTTACCAACTGATCATGCTGAAGCATCTGCAGCAAAAGATGCACGCGATGCTATGCGTTATTTTTCACTGCAGTGGCAGTTAAAGGCCGATCAAATTATTACCGCGGGTGCGCGAGATAAAACCCAAGCTGATTTTGCAAATTTACTGATTAACCGTGCACATGGTTTATATGAAATGCATGAAAACGAGCAGCTGTGGGCAAAAGAACCCGCTTAATAAATAAAAGTGAATACATTTAAAAAAACCTAACTTAGTGACCTAAGTTAGGTTTTTTGTTGGAACTTTAATAATTAAGCTCGAAACATAAATAGACTCTAATAAGCGCTATCTACGCGCACTGTGTTATTAGTTAAATAAATAAGACGCACATTATCACCTCGGTGAAAACGCATAGCGGGATCGCTGTCTTGTACCACCATAAATTGTTCACCACTTTCTACTTGTATAAGTAGTTCAACTAATTGGAGGTTTTCATAGCGTTGTGTCTGTTGCTGATTATGCGCAACATTACCACCAATCACTGATCCTAAAATAGTCGCTACCGTGCGACCGCTGCCACCACCAAACTGGTTACCAATAACACCACCTAATAAGGCACCGCCAAAGGTTTTCCAGCCGTTGCTTTTATCGTGAACCAATTGTTGCTCTGTAATGTTGCGCACTGACTTCACTTTACCAAATAGTACTTGCTGCACAGGAACGGCTTTATTGCGTTCATACTTGGCAAAAGTGGGGGCACTAAATATTAATAAAGTGCATAAAAATAAGCTAAGCGTTTTCATGGTTCGCTCCTGTTAGTTACCAACCAAAGGTAGATTTTTCACGGGTTTTACGAATTTCAGTTTCGTCAGCCCATTCAACAAGGCCACTTTGCATATCCATTAAGCGCATTGTAAATTTGTAGTACACATCGGCTTTGTCAGCATTGGATTTAACAATGCTCGATAGGTTACCGTACAGCATATATTGCGCACCAATTTGTTTACCAAAGGCCACCGCAGTGCTTGGATTGATCAGTGCATCTTCATTTTGAAATGTAAGTTGTTCACGAACCGCTTCTACACGAGTCATATCAACAAATCTAAATTTTCCACTGCGAAGTAATTGAGTCGAAATTGAGTCGGTAATTGACTCAGTGTCTATGTGTTCACTGGTTTTGTTTTTAATACGCTCAACAAATACCACAGGGCGGGTATTGGCAGTCATAGTACCAACCACTGGCGAACTGAGCAGTGAGTCGGTCATTTGCGAGGCTACTTTTTGTAGGTCGGTAGAGCCAAAGTTTATATCTGTGGTTTCTACGGCTTGGGCATCACCATAACTAACGACTGCTTTATTAGCACAGCCTGTTAGTGTGAGAGCGGCTAAGCCTAAAATTGCATAGCCAGAGAGTGATTTGAATTGTTTATTGATCATCATGGTTTCCTTAATCTTTAAATTCTTGAGCTTCAGTAGACACTTCTCTTACAGCTAAAGAGAAAGTAACGGCATTAGGGCTAGGCGCGAGCCCTGCAAGCTGAGTTTTAGCAAAGCCAAATAATGTGAGGGCTTGCCACGGCGAGTGGTTGCCTTTAATTACAAAGCCATCTTTATCAAACCAGTTAAATTGATACTGTAAATATTGTGACTTTTTATAGGTACTTGCCAAGGTGACTACCACGTCGGTTAGGTTATTTGTTTGACGAGTTTTTACATCACTAATTAATAGCTTTTTTGCTAACTGTGGATTGTTAACATTGAGCTGCTCTTTGTAGGCGTTGGTAGTTTGTTCAACTCCAATGCCTGAGGTTACAGGTCGGCTGCTACATGCACTAAGCATAAACAACGCAATAATGGGGAGTATGTATTTCATGATGTCTCCTAAAGTTGCACTACATGGGAGTTAAAATAGTTATTAACAGAGGTTAGGTAGATTAACGTTAACCTTTGCTTACTAACGGTAAAATTTATTGGCGGTTGTGAGCCAACATTTAAGGTATGTTCGCCTGCAGCCACTGCACTGCGGGCAAGGCTAATTTGATTGGGTAAGGTAAGCCAGCTGCGGGTATCGGCTTGCTCAGATGCAAGATTATATAAATTTGCTAAAATATTCCCCATATCACCGCCACTGCGGGCAAGCTCAGCGCGCAGCTTTTCTTTCGCCACTAAGCGCAATATTTGTCTCGATACGCGCCCAGCAACTTGCTGCTCTAACGTTTTAGCGGCCAGTGCTTCTAAGTGCACTAGCGGGCTTAGTGATAATACGTGGTCATTAATTTTGACGTTGTTAACGGTGCTTTCATAGGCATTATTTATATAAATGGGCATGGCGAGACTATAAAAGCGGGCGTCTCCCTGTGAAGTATAAATGGGTAATCGTAATTTAAATTCGTGTTGTTTTGGTATTAGGCCTTGTTCGAATAATATAACCACTTCGCCTTGGTTTTTTTCTAAGCTGTTAACTTCACCAAACTGGCGTTTAAATTGGTTATAGTCATCAGCAAAACCTTGCTGCTTAGCAAGACGCAGTACATCGTGTTGTAAATACGGATTGTTAGGTTGTATTTCGAGCGCTTTTTTATAGTCTATGTAGGCATCATCACCTTGCTTTGCCGTTTCATATAGTAACCCTGATAAATAAAACGTGTACGCATTTTGAAAGCCATTTTTGACCGAGCGAATTAAGTTATCCATATCGGGATAGTGTTGCTGTGCTTGGGCAACCGCATTATCAAATTCGCTTTGATTACTTAATAGTTCATCAACTTGTACTTTATTAGCACGGCGTATTTCAACTAAGGCGCTTTCAATATCATGCTTATAAACATAATTGAGCGCTTTGTAGCTATGCAACATACTCATTTCGTAGGCGGGCGGTGTATAACCAATAGCTGAGTCGTTGGTTAACAGCGCATTACTTTGCTCAAGCCCAGCACTTACTTGTATTTTTGCAGCTTGGCGCTTAGATTGCATTTGTTGATAGACAGTTTCAAAATGAACTTGTGCGTTATCGGGGTTATTGGCTAAATCCGCGATACGGCCTTGTTCTAATTGGCTCAATAAATAATTACTGTGTGTTTTGCTGTTTTTGCTTATTAAGGAGCGTGCACTCTCAATATTATTATTCGTAATGGCTTGTCTAATAGGGGTGGTATTAGTGGCGTAATCATTAAAGAGATCGTCAAAGCCAATGGTGCTGCAACCACTTACAATAAAGCAAAGACTAAAAATTAAAATGTGACGCACGCGTACTCCTTCTTATTTATTCTGTAAGGTTAACATACTGCCAATAAATACAAGTGTGAAAGATTGTAAAAAAGCGTAGTGTATAAACATAGAACAAAAACCCTTAATAAAAACTTTATCATTTAAAAATAACCATGGTAACGTTTACAACATTGGACGTTAATTTAATCGGTATATAAATACGGTACATATTTATCAATACGTTAGGAATTAATTTGAAAGCAACACTGTTTACTATTATCGCGTTAGTTGCCTTTGCTGCAAATTCGTTATTATGTCGGTTAGCGTTGGCGCAAGGCTACATTGATGCGTGGAATTTTACCGTTATTAGGTTACTGAGCGGGGCAGTGTGTTTGACCATTATTATGCTGCTCTATACTAGGCAGTTAAATAAAAAAGCGCAGTTAAGTAATCCTATTATTAACGATACTGGCAGTTGGCGAAGCAGTGCTAGCTTATTAATATATGCGCTGTGTTTTTCTGTTGCTTATATCGAGCTTGATACCGGCATGGGGGCGCTTATTTTATTCTCGGCGGTGCAATTTACAATGATTGGCTGGGGCATATATAAACAAGAGCGTTTAAGTGCTGTGCAATGGCTTGCATTTATAGTGGCGTTTGCGGCATTTGTTTACTTAATGCTGCCCTCACAGACAGCCCCACCGCTGATGGCTGCATTATTAATGAGTATAAGTGGCATTGCGTGGGGAATTTACAGTATTCGTGGCAAGGCGTGTGTGTCACCGCTAAGAGCCACTGCCTTTAATTTTATTCGTAGTTTATTAGTGCTACCTATTTTAATTGTGGTGGGAATGAGCCAGCTTAAAAATATACGTATCGAAGGGGCGTTACTTGCAATAGCCTCAGGTGCCATCGCATCTGGCGTAGGGTACAGTATTTGGTATGTGGCTATGCCACTATTAAAGAGCACGCATGCAGCCATAGTGCAGTTATGCGTACCCGTTTTGGCGGCTATTGCAGGGGCAGTGTTTTTATCAGAGACATTAACTGTACAATTTATGCTCCCCAGCAGTATCATTTTACTAGCGGTATTAGTTTTTACTTTAAATAAAAAGACTAAAACTGCTTAGCTGGTGGACTTACATTGATCACAAAGCGTTCATACAATGCAGGTAATTGGGTTAAAATAGTGTCTTTACCTAATAAATCACTGTGTTTAATGCAGTCGTGCAACACTTCTGGCGTAAGGTGGCGAATAAGCTGCGCTGATTGCGCTATGTGGCTAATATGCCAAAGCTCAGGAGCTACCCCGCCCAAGTCGTACTGGTAAGGTCGATAAAATCCAAATTCTGCTAGATGAGTGTCTAGCCATTGGCTTAGTTTAGCAAAAGGCCCACCTTGCTGATATTCATTAGGGCTCAATTGCAAAACATAATCGTCACTCACTGCGCTTTTATCGTAAATATCTAAATCAGTCCCTAAATGATGGCGACTCGCCCCCGGTAGCGCAGAATAAAGCATAATGGCAATGCATTTATCAATATCACTGAGCGAATTAATATCAACGTGTTGCTGCGCTTTGTTTAATACCGGCCGCTTAGCGGAAAATTTAGCGTTCCAAATAGCTGATTGACGGTTAAAATCCCGAAAACTTGATGCAATACATAAATCAAAGCCTGCTGATGCAGCCGCAGTTTGCAGTGCAATAAAGTCATTTACAATATCGGCATGCAAAAAGTGATTTTGTATGGCAACTAAATGTGCATCACTTTGGCCAGTGATGCATTGTATGAGTTCTTTATTTGCAGTCATTAAGTTAACAGGTGCTCTAATATTTGTTCGTAAATATCGGCCAGCGCGATTAGGTCGTCGGTGCTAACACACTCGTCCACTTTATGAATAGTGGCATTACGTGGCCCTAATTCAATAACTTTAGCACCCGTTTGTGCGATAAAACGACCATCTGAGGTGCCACCTGTTGTTTCTAAGTTAGTGGTTAACCCCGTTACCGATTTAATGGCGGCTACGGTGGCATCAACCAATGGGCCGTGATCGGTTAAAAACGGCAAGCCATTCACAATCCAATTGAGTTCATAATTTAAATTGTGTTTTTGTAAAATGGAATTTACTTTTTGTTGTAGTTGTTGATGAGTAACTTCGGTACTAAATCTAAAATTAAATTGTACTTCTAGCTCCCCAGGGATCACATTGCCTGCGCCCGTACCGCCATTAATATTAGAGATTTGAAAGCTGGTGGCTGGAAAAAAGTCATTACCCATATCCCACACAGTTTGGCTTAACTCGGTTAAAGCTGGCGTGGCTAAATGAATTGGGTTTTGTGCTAAATGTGGATAGGCCACATGACCTTGCACGCCTTTTATAGTTAAAAACCCCGTGAGTGAACCACGGCGGCCATTTTTAACCACATCACCGAGTACATCGCGAGAAGAGGGTTCACCTACAAGGCACATGTCTATTTTTTCACCGCGCTCCTCTAAAGTATCTATCACGCGCGTGGTGCCGTTAATAAACGGGCCTTCTTCATCTGAGGTAATTAAAAACGAAATGGAGCCTTTGTGATCTGGATGCTTAGTCACAAAGCGTTCGGTTGCCACAATCATCGCCGCTAATGAGCCTTTCATGTCGGCAGCGCCACGGCCATGCAATAAGCCGTCTTCAATTAGGCCTGCAAAAGGCGGGTGCTGCCAGTTTTTTTCAGGCCCAGTGGGCACCACATCAGTATGACCGGCAAAACAAAAATGCGGTGATTGCGTGCCTTTTCGTGCCCATGTGTTTAGGGTATCGGTAAAAAATAGCGATTCAATATCAAAGCCAATGGCGCTTAGGCGTTCATTCATCATATGTTGGCACCCGGCATCTTCAGGTGTAACCGACTCTCGCTGAATTAAGGCTTGGGCTAGGGTAATTACTGGATGGGTCATTATTTAAAAATCTCATCGTATTGTGCTGCTTTAAAGCCTAAGTGATATTGCCCGTTATTAACAAGAACAGGACGTTTGATCATCGCCGGTTGTTCAACGAGTAAATCTATAGCGGTTTGTTTAGTCAAGCTTTGTTTTTGCTCATCAGTGAGCGCTCTATAAGTTGTGCCACGTTTATTAACCAATTGTTCCCAATCAATATGTTCTGCAAAGTCGCTTACCATGTCGTTATTAACGCCGTCTTTGCGATAGTCGTGGAAAGTGAATGCGATGTCGTTATCACTTAAGTATTTTTTTGCTTTTTTAATTGTATCGCAGTTGCTAATGCCATAGAGAGTGATCATAAATCTACTTCTTTTTAATAATAGTTAATAAGGTATCTACACCGGCATTAACTTGCGGGTGAGAATAATGAAAAGTGCCTAAATTATGGCCATTGAGAATTATAAGGCTGGCTAAAATAGGCGAGTCGAGCTCACGTAAATCAAAATAAGCAAGGCGTTGGCCTTTGGTTATTTTGCTGCCGTTAAGCTGAGCAATATGAGTATGCGTAAGTGTTTGTGAATCGGGAACCGATAGGTTTATTAATACTTTTAAGCCGTTATTGGCTTTTAAAATAAATTCACAACCGGCACTTTTTACCTGCAGTAAGGTGCCATTGAAGGGCGCTAATACTTTATGACTCGATAAACTAACAACAATACCTGGGCCGAGTGTGCCAAAACGAAAAAAGGGTTGTGGATGCTCTTCCATTGGCATCACTTTACCACTGAACGGACTCGTGATTTGTATCGCGTTTCGGCCAATTTTATTTTTAGTTAAATAGCTAACGTCTTCAGATTTCATTATTTATTAAGTTACCACGTTGTAGCCATCGGCTTTAAGGGCTGTAATTGCTTTGGTGACCGTTTGTTTTTTTACTAAAATATAGTCGGTATCGTAGGTCGATATCGAAAAAATGGACACGCCGGCTCTGGCTAATACGCCTGACAGGTTTGCCATAATGCCAGTTAACGAAAACCCTAAAGGACCTATTACTTCCAGTGCTTGCCAATTAGATTCAGTGTCTTGGCTATCAATAATAAAGTCGACAGGGCAAACAACTGACAGTTCATCATGCGTTTTTGAGATAAAAAATAACGGTTGTTTTAACAGCGCAGGCGGTATGTCAGCATCAAGGGCTAAACTATGAATAGATAACACGGTGCTGTGTAATTGTAATGTTTGTTTTGACATTAAACGTATCGCCAGCAGCAAAATAATAGCTTTATAGTATAGAGTATTGAAGCTAAATTAAAGGCTCAAGTTTAGGCAGTGCGATATTTTTATTAGCTAAAAAATAATTGTCCACAATTTCTGTGGATAAGCTTGGGGGTTGTGAGGTATAAATAGCCTAACCAGTTAATTATTAAATAAAAAATGGCTAGGCTATAAAAAGGGCATGTTAATTACAGGCCTTAATTAAGCGCTTCTACTTGCGCCGCCTGAATGGCTGTTAAAGCAATGGTATACACAATATCGTCAACTAATGCGCCACGGCTTAAGTCGTTAACAGGTTTGCGCATCCCTTGTAACATAGGACCAATACTGATCAAATCGGCACTTCGTTGCACTGCTTTGTAGGTGGTATTACCCGTATTTAAATCAGGGAAAATAAACACGGTTGCTTTACCGGCAACCGGGCTATCTGGCGCTTTTTTAATAGCTACACTTTCCATAATGGCCGCATCGTATTGCAATGGCCCATCGATAATGAGATCTGGGCGCTTTTGTTGGGCAATTTTTGTTGCTTCGCGGACCTTTTCTACATCAGCGCCACTGCCCGAATTACCCGTGCTGTAACTTATCATTGCTACACGAGGTTCTATGCCAAATGCGGCAGCAGAATCGGCAGATTGAATTGCAATATCGGCTAGTTGTTCAGCATTCGGATCAGGATTAATAGCACAGTCACCATAAACAAGCACTTGATCAGGCAATAACATAAAAAACACTGATGAGACTAATGATGAACCCGGTGCGGTTTTAATCAGCTGTAAAGGCGGGCGAATAGTATTGGCCGTGGTATTGACTGCCCCTGAAACCAGCCCATCTACTTTTCCTTGCTCTAGCATCATGGTGCCCAGTACCACGTTATCTTGCAGTTGTTCCTTTGCAATAACGTCAGTTAAGCCTTTGTTTTTACGAATTTCGACCATAGGTGCTACGTAGTCATTAATAATACTACTTGGCTCTATTACAGTCACATGCTCGTTCAGTTCAATCCCTTGTTGCTCCGCGATTCGAAATATTTCATCGCGATCGCCAAGTAAAATTGTTTTAGCAATGCCGCGCTGGCCACAAATAGCAGCGGCTTTAATGGTTCTAGGCTCGTTACCCTCAGGCAGTACAATCGTTTTATCCGCTTTACGTGCTTTATCGGTTAATAAATACCTAAAGGCCGGCGGGGATAACTTGCGGGTTTTTCCCACACTTTTTGCTAATGTGTCCAGCCAATCAGAATCGATATGTGCAGCGTTATGATCTTTTACTTTTTCTATGCGTTGTTCATCGTCGCTAGGTACTTCTAGGTTAAAGTTATGCAGCAATAAAGAAGTGCGCCAGGTATCGCCCTCGGTTGCCAAAATTGGCAGACCAGTTTGCATAGCTTGTTCGCATAGCGCCATAATGCGCGGCTCAGGTTCAAAACCACCGGTAAGTAAAATTGCACCTAGTTTTGTGCCATTCATGGCCGATAAGCAAGCTGCAACGAGTATATCTGAGCGATCGCCTGGGGTTACCAATAACGCACCTGGCGTAAAATAATTTAAAATATTGGATACCGTGCGGGCACAAAATGTAATTCGTCTGAGTCGGCGGTGCACCATATCGCCTTCGTTGATAATAGTGGCTTTTAAATAGGCACTTAAATCTTTAACACGTGGGGCAACCAGTTCAAAATCCCACGGAATAGCGCCGAGTAAGATAAACGGGTTTTTTCTAAAAATAGGTAAAGAAGCTAAGCGGTTTAATTCGTTATCAAGCGCTTCTGGCTTATAGGTATCGACTAAATCGGCGCGAGCACGACCTTCCTCATCAAGGGGGGCGTTCACTTTATTAAAAATACAGCCAAGCACGCGAGGGTGGTCAATGCCACCATAGTTGCCAGCGGCTATTTCTAGTCGGTCTTCAATTTGAGTAATGTTGTAATTGCCAGGGGTAAGTACAAAAACGATATCCGCCCCTAAAGTTTGTGCGATTTCGCGATTTACTCTCCCCGCATATGGTTGGCGACGGGTAGGCACCATGCCTTCAATAATAGCCACTTCATCATCGTTAATTTTACTTTGAAAACGCTCTACAATTTCTTCTAGCAGGTCATCGCCTTTGCCATCGCCAATCATTTGCTCGGCGTAATCCAGCGCAAATGACGTGGGTGGATCAATAGGTGAGCCTTGGGTAACAATTTGTGTTGACTTTTCTGGGCCTGTTTCACCCGCGCGTGGTTGGGCTATAGGTTTAAAAAAATTAACTTTAACAGTTTTTTGTTCCAGCGCCCTTACCAAACCCACCGATACTGAGGTTAAACCAACCCCAGTAGAAACGGGGATCAACATAATACGACGAGCCATATTATAACTCCTTGGTGATGTTTGCGGCATCAAGTGCGATCACCCATTCTTCGTTAGTGGGCATAACAACCGCTTTGCTACGTGAATCAGCTGTACTAATTAACCCAGCTTGGCCAAAACGTGCGTCAAGGTTTGCTTGTGGGTCTAAATTAATACCTAAAAAGGCCAATTGTTTAAGTACTTTATCACGGATAATATCGGAATTTTCGCCAATACCGCCGGTAAAAATAACTGCGTCTAGCTGTTGCAGCGGAACCATGTAAGCGGCTATTTGTTTTGCGAGGCGGTAACAAAACATATTAAGTGCCAGCATAGCTTGCTGGTTGCCTGCAATAGCGGCTTCTTCTATGGTGCGACAATCGTTAGACAACTCGCTTATGCCTAATAAACCACTTTTTTGATTGAGTAAGTCATCAATTTGCTGAGCAGTATAATCGAGTTGCGTGGTTAAAAAGTTAAATAGGCCCGGATCAATGTCGCCACAGCGCGTACCCATAACAAGCCCTTCAAGCGGGGTTAACCCCATACTGGTATCAACACTTTTGCCATTTTTAATCGCACACACTGAACAGCCGTTGCCTAAGTGAGCGCTAATAAAGTTACTGTTTTCAATGGGAAGTGCCAACAACTTCGCAGTTTGCCCTGCCACATAAAAATGGCTGGTGCCATGAAAACCATAGCGCCTAACACCAAAGTCTTTATAAAGCTGATAAGGAAGGGCATAAAGATAAGCGACTTCATCCATTGTTTGATGAAATGCCGTATCGAACACGGCTACTTGCGGTAAGTTTTTAAATGATGCTTGCGCTGATGAAATACCCAGCAAGTTAGCGTGGCCATGCAAAGGTGCTAGCGTGGCTGCTTGCGTGATACCTGCAATAACGCGTTCGTCAATTAATACTGATTGGGTAAAATGCTCACCACCATGCACAACACGATGACCAACAGCAACTAGTTGCTCATCAAGGTTGTGATCTTTTATTAAATCAACCAGCGTATCAATAGCATGCGCGTGTGCCTGATTAGCAGCAAGTTTAATGGTGGTCTTTTCTCCCTTAAATTTATATTTTATTGAGGGAGCATCTGCACCTAGGCGCTCAGCTAAACCTGAAATAATGTCGTTTCCTGTGTTTGCATCAATAATTGCAAACTTTAAACTTGAGCTTCCACAATTAAGTACCAAAACATGGTTTGGTTTTTTTGGCAGAGTTGGCATAGATTCATTTTCCATTTAAATATTAATCAGTACACTTGGTTGATATATAAGTATTGTAGGCTTAAATGGTTGTAGACTAAAGTG
>NZ_JASDDA010000048.1:0-29516 GCF_030407645.1 Pseudoalteromonas sp. APC 3495
TCGATTTTAACGCAAGCGTTTTTAAAGGCTTTTTTGCATTTAATTTTTACCCCAAAGATACCCCACCTAGACACACATGTTACCCACAAAACCCTGTGGATAACCCTGCGTTTATCCTCTTTTTAAATGTAGAAAACAAAAAAGCATCTTTAGTTAGATGCTTTTATAAAGGTTCTAATTAGCCGTTAATATAAAATACTATAGAGCTTGCGGCGATATTTAGCGGCTAATGCATCGCCGTCAGGTAAAGAGGCGATTATTGCTAAGAAGTTTGGTTTGGCTTCATCATAGTTAAGATCCTTTTTAAGGATAGTAAAGAGTGCTTCTAATGCCTCTTCTTTCCTTCCCGCTTCATTTAAAAGGTTACTTAGCTGCATTTGCAAATCAAGTTCATTTGGATGTTTAGCGACTTTTTCTTGAAGTTCTTTTATCTGCGGTGAATCGGTTGCCTCTAATGCGGCCTCACATTTTGCCTTAATATTATTAAAGTATGCATCTTGCTCTTTTACATCTATTGTTTCTATTAACGCAGCGGCTTCATCGAGTTTGTGGATTTGTATACATATATCTGCCAGTACTAATTTAATCCTCGCATTTCGACTATCAAGTTCATACGCTTGTTTGGCATAAGTAAACGCGGCATTTAAGTCGCTATTAATCAGTGCTTGCTTAGCCTGCTCTAATAATAAGTCTTGTTGAGCTGGTAAATGTTTAGATAATGCATCACGAACTTGGCTTTCTGTTTGAGCACCCGCTAATAAATCAACTGGAGCTGAGTCTTTTAATAACACTAAAGTAGGTAAGGTTTGCAATCCAACTTGTTGGGCAAGTTGAGAGGCAAGTGCCTGCTCTGCATCGCAGTCTAAGTTTGCGACTACTATATAGTTGCTGTATTCAGCAGCTAACTTATCTAAGATAGCTGCTTGGCTAATACACTCTGGGCTTTGTGGAGAAAAAAAGTTAAGTAGTACTAACTTTTGTTGTGATGTTTCACCCAATACTTGCTGAAGGTTTTGTGCGTTAAGACTAACTATATTGCTCATTGAATTATTGCCATGTTCATCTATTTAGGTTTTTATATGGTGATGAAGATAATAATTACAAGTCATCTGTTTAAATCATTTAAATACAATAGAAGGTAGTGAGGAAAATATGAAATTAGCGTATGTAAGTGCATTGTGTTTATTAGTCAGCCCATTATTGAATGCGCAAGCACTTAAGTTGGATCTTGATACCAGCATGCCGGCAATAGAAAAACTTTACTTAGACCTACATCAATCACCTGAATTGTCATATAAGGAAAAGCAAACAGGTCAAAAAATCGCTGAACGACTTCAGAAATTAGGGTTTGACGTAACCGATAATGTAGGTGGCTATGGTGTAGTCGGAATTTACAAAAATGGTCAAGGCCCTACCGTCATGATCAGAACTGATACTGATGGCCTGCCTATAACAGAGCAAACAGGCAAAACTTACGCATCAACTATTACCACAATTAATGATCAAGGTAGTGAAGTTGGCGTTATGCATGGCTGTGGTCATGATATTCATATGAGCTCTTTTATTGGTACTGCTGAGCAATTAATTACGCATAAAAATAAGTGGCAAGGTACTTTAATGATGGTTGCTCAACCCGCTGAAGAAGTAGGCGGTGGTGCAAAAGCAATGCTCAAGGAAGGATTATTTAACAAATACGCTAAACCAGATCATATTATTGCTTTGCATGTAAGCGCTAGCGTTGCTGCGGGTAAAGTGGCAATGAAAAATGAATACACTATGGCCAGTGTTGATTCTGTTGATATTAGTATAAAAGGCAAAGGTGGCCATGGTGCTTACCCGCATACAACTATCGACCCTGTGATCATCGCAGCTCGAACGATACTTGCACTACAAACAATTACTAGTCGTGAGCTTTCTCCACTTGAGCCTTCAGTGATAACGGTGGGTTCCATTCATGGTGGCTCTAAACACAATGTTATTTCTGATGAAGTTAAGTTGCAACTTACGCTACGCAGCTACAATCCAGATATACGTAACGCACAAATAGTGGCAATTAAACGTATTACTGCAGGTATAGCACAAAGTGCAGGCCTCGAGGAATCTCTCTACCCTGTAGTGAAAGTTCATGAAGATGAATCAATTCCATCAACTTACAATAACCCAGTACAAACTAACCTTGTTCGAAACGCTATAAAAAGTGCGATAGGTGATGCAAACGTGCTCGAAACAGAAGCGGTAATGGCCGGTGAAGACTTTGGATTATACGGGCGCACCGACGAAAATATTCCTATCACCTTATTTTGGCTAGGTGGCGTTAACCAACAGCAGTACGCCAAGGCAATAAAAAATAACGAAACACTGCCCTCGTTACATTCAAGTAAATTTGCGCCTGATTATAAAGTAGCACTGCCTACAGGAATAAAGGCAATGAGTAACGCCGCTGTGGCACTATTCAATCAGTGACCTTCAACGCTATATGTAAGCCCTGCGATTAATTTACCGCAGGGCTTTTTTTATAACTCGACTTTTTATACGGCGCTTTTTTTGTACGTTTGGCAAAGCGCTTTTTAGGTGACGTTTTAGGTAACAGTGCAAATGCCTGACTATTGCAGTTCGCTGCTTGACTTACAAAATTAGTTAAATCGGATAATAAAGGTTGTATAAACTGCTGATAACTCATTGCTTGCTGTGCAATATCACCTAAACTCGACTCCCATTTTGCAGTTAAGTCGGGGCTTGATAATCCCTCTGGTAATACACTAATTAATGCCAGACCTGTTTCAGTTGCTTTAATTGCTTTTCCCTCACGTTTTAAAAAGCGACGTTTAAATAACAGCTCAATAATGCCTGCACGCGTTGCTTCTGTACCGAGGCCATCTGTTTCTTTTAATATTTTTTTGATTTGCAGGTCTTTTACATAACGGCTAATTCCCGTCATAGCAGCAAGTAAGGTTGCATCGGTAAAATGAGCCGGAGGAGATGTATGCTTTTGCACCACTTCACCTTTAGTACAAGTAAGTGCCATGCCTTTTTCTAAATAAGGTAATGTAGCTACTTCTTTGAGTTCCGACTTACCCATGAGCAATTTAAAACCTAAGCTTACATCTTGCTTTGCACTTGCTTTAAATAAACCACCAGCTATGGTTACCTCTACTTTGCTTTCGTTGTAAATGTAGTCGGGATAAAACTGAATTAAATAGTGTCGACTTATTAACTGATAAATTTTTGCTTCATCATTGGCTAAACTCACACTTTTTAACTGTTTAGCTGTCGGCACAATGGCGTGATGAGCGGCCACTTTTGCATCATTAAAACATTTACTACGTTGTTTTGCATTTGCCTCATTTACCAGCTCTACTGACTGCCCACCATTTACGGCTATCGCTTTTAAAATAGCAGGTGCATCTTGGTGATGCTCTCTCGGTAAGTAACGGTTATCTGAGCGTGGGTAGGTAATTAATTTATGACGTTCATATAAAACTTGGCAAATATCGAGTACTTTTTGTGCTGGCATCCCAAAAGCTTTAGCAGCATCTATTTGTAAAGCAGATAAGTTATAAGGAAGAGGCGCGGTTTGTTTTTTTTGCTTTTGCTCAAGCGCTGTTACATTTGCGGGCTGATTAGCAATGCGTGAAGTCACATTTTCGGCTAAGGCTTTATTAAGTACTCTGCCCTCTTCATCTTGATATGGTTCGCACGCTTTACTCGGTATCCACTTAGCAGTAAATGATTGCTGCTCAGGTGTAACAAGATGAGCAAGTACTTCATAAAATGGTTTGGATACAAAATTTGCGATTTCATTATCACGATTTACAACTAAACCTAAAATAGGTGTTTGTACTCGCCCAACCGACAACACATTACCAAAGCCCGCTTTTTGCCCAGCTAGCGTATAAGCTCGCGTTAAATTCATACCAAACAACCAATCAGCACGAGACCGTGCTAAAGCAGATACACTCAAAGGGATAAAATCACGGTTAGCCCGCATAGAGTTGAGTGATTTTTTTACCGCAGTTAAGTTTAAATCACTAATCAATAAGCGTTGAATACTTTGCTTTTTAGTTTGACTAATTTTTGCTTGCTCGATTACTTCATCAACCAGTAGCTGACCCTCACGATCAGGATCGCCAGCATGCACGAGTGTTGTAGCCTGCTTAATTAATTTTTTTAAAATGGTAAGCTGCTTACGGGTTTTTGTTTTAGCTTTTAATTGCCAGTGTTCAGGCACAATAGGTAAATGCTCAAATTGCCATTTTTTAAAACGCTCATCATAGTCATCGGGTTCTGCTTGCTCGAGCAAATGACCTATGCACCAAGACACACAATCACCATTCGCCACTTCAATATAACCATCATGCTTTTTATGAGGTTTTGGAAGCGCATCTGCAATAGCACGCCCTAATGAAGGTTTTTCAGCAATATAAAGTTTCATAATCAAGCTCTAACACTGTTCATATAAACAGTAGTTTAGCATATCAGTTTAAAACTGGGGATATTTTTATAGTTTCTAACTTAAAGCTTTATTTCGCTTATTAACAAAAAGATATAAAAGAGGCAGGTAGCAGACAACAACAGTGGCAATATTTATTAAAGGCATAAATGTTTGATACATCACAGTGCTATAAGATAAATCCCAAAGGTGTCGGTCAACTAAGCGAAATAATTGAAGAATGGGTGCACCAATAACAATAAGCTGCCCAAGTACACATTGCCACAAATGCACTTTATCTTTAAGACCCCAATAAGCAATAAGTGCCATCCAAGTAATATCTGTTAATGCCCATACAAGGTAACGGTATATATAAATACCATCATCAAACGCCATTAAACTTGAGTAGGTCACAGTGCCAAATAAGAAAAAAGCGGCAGTAATAACAACGAACCTAAGAGCTAAATAATCTTTGAGGATAAAGAATATAAAAATAGCCGGACTCAAAATAAGAACCCAGCTTTTGCTTAATATACTTACAAAATACAAAAACCATTCAGGCAAACTAAATAACCTTACTTAGCTTTTGTATCTTCATCAGTTCCATCGCCGTTACCAGGCATACTACAATACTTAGTCAACATATTCGCCCCATTACATTTGTTAAGAATGTTGCATTCTATGCTAAAAAAGGTACATAGCCAAGTCATTCTATCTTACATCAATTGGCGCTGACTCTTTTGCCTTGCCTTGTAAAATTGATATTTCTACACGGCGGTTACGTCTGCGATCTTCGCGGGAATCATTAGGTACTAAGGGCCTGGTTTCTGCACGCCCTACCACCATCATTCTGGTTTTATCAAAACCTGGAACTTTTTGTAATTCACTCGCTACCGCAACTGCGCGTTTAGATGATAAATCCCAGTTATTAATGTAAAGCTCGTTGGATACCTGAAAGTCATCCGTATGACCAGACACCGTAATTTCACCGGGTACATCTTTAAGTAATCGGCCAATATCTTGAATGATAGGTTTAAATTGTGGTTGTAAAAATGCACTCCCCGATGGAAACGAGCCATTTTCTCTAATACGAATTATGATTTGCTGCCCTAAAGATTCAAGCTCAATAGCCCCATCAATAATTTGCTTTTCAAGCTGTTGCGCAATTTTTTTAACTAAGTCATTTATTTGCTCTTGATCAGCAGCAGACACTGCCGTAGCTGCAGCAACTTCCTCTGAGGTACTGCTTGATTCACCACCTCGCTTTTCACCACGTTGCTCTTGACGTCCACCTGCGGAGCTTTCATCTCCCGCCTGAAACTCAAGCATTTGTTGGGTCATTTCAACCGTTTGTTGCTGAATGGTTTCTATAGGAGTTGGCTCAGGTTTACCCGGCGTAAACTCCATAGCAATAACAGATGTCCCTTTTGGAATGTCTTTTACTTCTATTTTATTTTGTACACCAAAAGCAAACTTCATTGAGCCTGCAATTTGTTTAAATTTAAGTACATCCATTTCAGAAAATGCGAGTAAAAGTACGAAAAAGCACATTAATAATGACATTAAATCGGCAAACGTTCCCATCCACGCAGGAAGTCCTGGAGGTGGGCATTTGCACTCTTCATCTGACATAATTATTCCTCAGTATTGACTGCGCGTTTTGATTCAGCTAGATAATTTTTCAAGATCCCTTCAATTACTTTAGGATTTTGCCCGTCTTGAATACCTAATACTGCATCTAAAATTAAGCGCTGATTCATGGCCTCTTCGTCTTTACGCAGTTCAAGTTTTACCTGAATAGGAATGGCTACAACGTTTGCTAAAAACGCACCGTATAATGTGGTTAACAACGCAACCGCCATTGCCGGTCCGATAGCTTTGGGGTCATCCATGTTCGAAAGCATAGCCACTAAGCCTATCAACGTACCGATCATCCCCATTGCAGGTGCAATATCACCTAATGATTTAAATAAGGTTGCCCCCATTTCATGGCGAGTGGTGGTTAACGAAATATCTTTTTGTAATGTTGCACGTACCACATCAGCATCATGTCCATCTACTAGCATATCAACGCCTTTGCGCATAAAAGGATTTGGGATTTCGGCTTCTTCTAAGGCTAAAAACCCGCCTTTTCGAGCAGAGTCAGCTAATTCTACCGCTTTTTCGATTAATGCTTCAGGAGGCTCAATTTTAAACATAAACGCTTTTGCACATACTTTACCAATGCCAAGAAATTGCGACATGGTAAAATTAGATAAAACGATAAAAAGGGAACCACCAAATACAATAACCACAGAAGGGGTATTGTAAAACATAGCGACTTCACCGCTACTACTCATAAACATGGACATGACAATTAAGCCAATTGCGCCAAGGATCCCAATAATGGTTGCTAAATCCACATTCCCTCCAAAGGTTTTATATTTTTTCTTCGCAAGCGTTGTTATTAATTGTTTATCGGCAAGATACTGAAATACTTAAGTGATTTTTATGATAAACGGTAAAATTAAGATTAGTTATATTTTAGATCAACATAGGTAATCAATCTAATTAATCAAAATTAATAATTTTAAAAAATAACGTTGAAACGCAATAAAACCCAATCAACAGCATTTATCTATCAAAAAACAATATCATTCTTTGACCTAGTTTAGCATTCCCCCTAAAATTGGCGTCTAAATTTATTATGTAAGTTGAAAATAAAGATGGCGACTAAAAAACCTGAAAATTTAAGTTTCGAACAAGCACTAGAAGAACTAACAACAATTGTCAGTGAAATGGAACAAGGTGATTTATCGCTTGAACAGTCTTTAAAGCAATTTGAGCGCGGTATTGCACTTGCGAGCGCATCCTCAGGCAAACTTCAACAAGCTGAGCAAAAGGTGTCGATATTAATGGGTAATGACGAAAAAGCACCGCTTACTCAGTTTGATAACGATATGGAATAATCGTGAGCATAAAAGAACAAATAAAACTCGCTCAAGATGATGTAGCTAATACGCTCAACCTTTATTTTGAACAACCTCTTGAAAGCGACAATACTATAAAAGAAGCCACACATTACAGTGTAATGAATGGTGGTAAAAGACTGCGCCCGTTTTTAGTGTACACCACAGGTAAAATACTCGGTGCTGACAAGCGTGATTTAGATGTACTTGCCGCAGCCATTGAATGTATTCATAGTTATTCATTAGTGCATGACGACTTACCTGCTATGGATGATGATGATTTACGCCGTGGTCGCCCTACATGTCATATTGTATACGGTGAAGCACAAGCGATTTTAGCTGGAGATGCACTGCAAACTTTAGCATTTGAACTTATTGCTAAGCACACATTTAAATGTTCGACTGAAGCACAATTAAAAATGATCGCAGCACTAGCGCATGCATCGGGGTTACAAGGTATGGTTGCCGGACAAGGCCGCGATATTGCAGCAACCGATAAGGTTATTACTGTTGATGAGTTAGAACGCATTCATAAACTTAAAACCGGTGCGCTAATAAATTGTGCGATCACTCTTGGCGCACTGTGCGCTCCTAATACAAGCCAACAAACTTTAGATAACTTATCAACTTTTGGATACGCTATAGGGCTTGCATTTCAAGTTCATGACGATATTTTAGATGTTGAGGGCGATACGCTTACTTTAGGCAAGCCACAAGGGTCAGATATTGCAGCGAATAAAGCGACATACCCCGCTTTATTAGGTATGCTAGGCGCTAAGCAAAAAGCACAAAATTTAATACAACAAGCCCATGAGGCATTAGCTAACATTGACGCAGACACAACAGATTTAGCGGCATTGGCTAACTATTTAATTGAACGTGACCATTAAATACAGCTAAAACGTATTAACTCTTAGTATAAAATTATTACTGAATATTAAGTCGCCTTTTAAACCTCGTTTGTTTTGAGGAGGGTTAATATTAGCGAAGGATATATAAAAAACCATGACACTTGATAGCAGCAAGTATCCATTACTTGATTTGGTGAACGAACCAGCCCACTTGCGAGACTTAGCACAAGATAAGCTTCCTGCATTTAGCCATGAATTGCGTGACTATTTACTCAATTCGGTATCGCAAAGTAGCGGCCATTTAGCGTCTGGTTTAGGAACCGTAGAACTTACCGTTGCACTACATTATGTATACAACACACCCGATGACCGCTTGGTCTGGGATGTGGGTCATCAAGCTTATCCGCATAAAATACTGACTGGCCGTCGTGATCAAATGCATACCATTCGCCAAAAAGACGGATTGCATCCTTTCCCTTTTAGAGATGAAAGTGAATACGACACCTTTAGTGTTGGCCATTCAAGTACCTCAATTTCTGCGGCGTTAGGTATGTCTATTGCTGCACAAAAAGAAGGCAAAGGGCGTAAAACAGTCGCGGTAATAGGCGATGGCGCAATTACTGCTGGTATGGCCTTTGAAGCAATGAATCACCTTGGCGATGTTAAATCAGACATGCTGATCATTTTGAACGATAACGAAATGTCGATATCTGAAAATGTCGGTGCCTTAACCAATCATTTTGCGCGTATTTTATCAGGTAGCTTTTATACCAACATCCGCGAAGGCAGTAAAAAGCTGCTCTCTGGTGTACCGCCGGTAAAAGAGCTTGCCAGCCGTATGGAAGAACACATTAAAGGGATGATGATCCCGGGTACTTTTTTTGAAGAATTAGGTCTAAATTACATTGGCCCAATTGATGGACATGATGTGAATATGTTGGTTGATACGCTGCGCAATATGCGTAACTTAAAAGGCCCACAGCTTTTACATATAAAAACCCAAAAAGGCAAAGGTTACAAGCCTGCCGAAGCCGATCCGATTGGTTATCATGGCGTACCAAAATTTGATCCTGCAACATCAAGCTTACCAAAATCTAAGCCAGGTGCGGCGACTTTCTCAAATGTGTTTGGTGATTGGCTTTGTGACATGGCCAAGCAAGACAGTAAGCTCATGGCAATCACGCCAGCTATGCGTGAAGGTTCAGGCATGGTACGTTTTTCTAAAGAGTATCCAGAACAATACTTTGACGTAGCGATAGCAGAACAACACGCCGTTACTCTTGCTGCAGGTTTTGCCTGTGAGGGCTTAAAGCCCGTTGTGGCTATCTATTCTAGCTTTTTACAACGCGCGTACGATCAACTAATTCACGACGTTGCACTGCAAAATCTACCGGTATTATTTGCTATAGACCGCGCAGGTATTGTTGGAGCCGATGGTGAAACCCATCAAGGCGCCTACGACTTAAGCTTTATGCGCTGTATACCTAATATGGTCATTATGGCCCCAAGTGATACTAACGAATGCCGTCATATGCTTTATACAGGCTATCAAGCTAATTGTCCTGTTGCTGTTCGTTACCCGCGTGGTAGTGCAGGCTCAGCAGACATTCAAAGCACTATGCAAAAGCTAGAAATTGGCAAAGCGAATGTAATTAAAAAAGGTACTAAAGTGGCTATATTGTCATTTGGTACCTTGCTTGAAAACGCACAACTTGCCACTGATGAGCTCAATGCCACTCTAGTAAACATGCGATTTATTAAGCCACTTGATACGGCATTAATTGATGAGCTGATTAATGATCACGATATTATTGTAACCCTTGAAGATAACGCGATTGCGGGCGGTGCAGGCTCTGCAGTTAATGAATATTTAGCGAGCATTAAAGCCGATGTAAAAGTGCTTAACTTAGGTATTCCTGATGAATTCATTAAACATGGCACACAACAGCAAATGCACGATGAAATGGGGTTAGGTGAACACGGTATTTTAACTTCAATTAAATCATTTATGAGCTAACACTTATCGTGTTTAATAAAAAAGGAGCCATTGGCTCCTTTTTTATTGCTCATCTATAACCTCTAGCGCATCCATACCTTAATATCGGCTAGACCATTGCTTTGTAACAAACCAATTTGCTGTTCAACATTGGGGTTTTGCTCAAACTCAAATGCATCTAATTGCTCGTCAAAGGTAATATTAGCGACGCCATCGCCGCCACGTTTTTTAACTTGATGTAATGCTATGTCAGCTAGATTAATTGATGTTTCCCAGCTAATAACTTGCCCACCTAAGAGAGGTAACGGATAGAACGACCACCCGACTGACGCTGTTATATTGGTTGTTTCACCGTTAGGAAGCTGAAACGAATAATCTGCAATTGCTTGGCATAATTCAGATACATAGCTGTCGATTAAATTACATTTAAAATCACGCAATAACAGTAAAAACTCATCACCACTCCAACGGGCAACATAATCAGAACCTTGGGTACGCGAGTTAAGTAATGCCGCTACTTGTTGTAAACAGCTATCTCCAGCAATAGGGCCATAGGCATCGTTAATGCGGCTAAAGTTATCTAAATTAATAATTAACAACACCAACGATTTACCTTGAGCCTGCAATGACTGCGAGTTACGCTGAAAATGCTCGATATCTTTTGGTAGTTGATCAAACAAAAAACGGCGACTTCTCAGCCCTGTTAGCTCATCAGAGTGACTAACAAGTTTAAGCTGAGAGTTTACTTGGTTTAATTTATCGTTTGCTTGGCGAAGCTCAAGGGTTCGCTCAGTAATAAGCCCCTCAAGAACTTGCTGCTTACGTCGCTCTTGAACTTTAAATACCCAAAACACCAAATAAAAGAGCAACACAAAACCACTGGTGATCAGTAATCTAAAATATATAGTTTCACCAAATCGTTCAGGCACCACAAAAGCGTATTCGGCCGATTGCGCTTTGCCCCAATCTTCACCTTGACGTTTTGTCTCTAATTCAAATAAAAACATACCTGCTGGTAAGTTAGTGTAAATTGCTTCTCGGCGGGTATTTGCATAGCGCCAATCATTATCAAGCCCATTGAGTTTATACCTAAACTCTATACTTGCAGGTGCATAATAATCGATAGCGGTATAGGTAAGCGTTACATCACGCTCGTCAGTTTTAAGTACTGGCTTTTTACCTAACGCAGCCGCAGCAAGTTTTCGTGATGGCGTGGTTAAAGTTTCTATAGTTGGTTTAAGTGAACGCAGTCCAAATAATTCTACGTCTTTAGGAATTTCTACAACGCCTTGCAAGCTGGGATACCAAATTGAATTATCCATATCAACCACCGCATCATGGCCTAAACCATTACAGCATTGACTTGCTTTACCATCGAGCTGTCGATCAAATGAAGAGATCACTTCCTCCACTTTTAGGCTTTCAATGTTGGCTTTGAATTGCTCAACTGGCATGCGATAAACCCCTTTCATGGTGCTTACCCAAATGCGTTTTGTAGTATCATCGTACTCAAGACTAAATATAGAACCATATGGCAGCCCATTGGCGGCATCTAATTGCTGCCACTGCCCTTGTCCACTGCGATAAAACAAACCATCGTTAAGCGAGCCAATTAAAATGCCTACCCCTTTTATATGTAAAATGCTGGTCACATACGCACTTTCTAAGGTGGTTTGGTCGCCAATTTTTTCTATCCCGCGTTCAGTAAAGTAATACGCGCCTTTACTGGTGCCAATAACCCCAAAATTTGGTTTATCTAAAACATAGGTTACAAACTTACTGCCTAAAAAAGCATTGTACGCAAAAGGGTTTAAACCATTGTAATTTAAACGGTATAATCCTCGCCCGGTGCCTACCCAAAAACCGCCTTTAGTTGAAGTGCTAATAGCAAATACAGGATTATCACTTAGCGCACGGGCAGGGAAACTATATAAGGTATTCGACTCGTAAAAAAATAAGCCTCTGCCAGTAGCAACATAAAGGCGATCGCCATCAAATTGCAGGTCATGCACCGAGGCGTTACCATACTTGGTACTGTTGATGACATTGATAAACGTTTTATCGGCATCGAAATAACCTACGCCGCTTTTGTTGGCAATCCATAACTTACCATCTGGTGATTTACTAATGGCCATAACCGCTTCGGTCATTTTAGAAATGGCTGAATGGCGCTCTATTCGCCCTTCATGAGCAAGCCAAAGTCCCTCACTAAAACTCGCTAACCATATATTATTTTCATCATCTCTAAATATATCGGCAAACCAAATACTTTGATCTAATTGACTGGGCTCAACCCATTGCCAATCATCCGACTTCCCTCTGAACAATAAGCGCCCATAAGTCGATACCCACAAGCCACCATTGCCATCACTCATAAACTTATAAACGGCTGAGTTGTTAGCGTTAGGCAGCGGAAATGAGCGTAGCTCATCATCTAAATCTAAAAAGTAAGCACCTAGCTCAGAAGCAAGATATAAATTGCCATTTAAAAAGGATAAGTCGTGAACAATTGTTTGTGCTAAACGATCAGGCAAGGCCACTTTAGCGGTAAGCTCTAAGCGCAATTTAGAAAAATCAGACGCGCTTTGCGTCAAGCGCAATAAATTACGATCGTTAACCAGCCAAATTCCCTCTGGTGAGAGCGCCATTTTACTGACTGACCCTACTATTTGGGTGATCGCAGTGGCATTTACGATAGGGCTCGGATTGTTTAGCTGGTCGCGCAGCTCTATCTGGCCTCTGTCTATGTAATAAAGCCCATTAGCTGCTATCCAAATACTGCCTTTAGAGTCTTCAAGAATATCTCTAACAGGGCCTTTAATATTAAACTCTTGTGCGGTTAGCTTTTCTGGGTCTATAACAACGAGGCCGTTTTTCGTGCCTATCCATAATAGTCCTTGGCCATCAATCAGTAATTTATTGATGCCATTGCTGGGTAAAAACAGACTATTTTGAGTGTTGTAATTAGTAAAAGTGTTACCATCAAATCGGCTTAATCCGAATTGCGTACCAAGCCACATGTAGCCTTGGTTATCTTGCACCACACTTTTGAGGGATTGTGAGGGAAGTCCGTCTTTAATGTTCCATTGTTTAACTACGTAATCAGTAATTGAAGCCGTACTTGGCATGGCACACATCAAGAGTACACAAACCAATAAAAATCGCATCATAGTGCTGCCACCTAGTTAAACAAATAATAAATTAAAAGGGTAGTAAACCTACTTTTATCAATGCTTGCAAACAAATAAGCGAAAAAATACCTGCAAGTACATCATCGGCCATAATACCAAACCCACCATGAGCACGTTTATCAAGTATACGAATCGGCCCTGGCTTTGCTATATCAAAAAAGCGAAATAGTAAAAAGCCCACTAATAATGTTTGCCAATTCAGTGCTGCACCAATCATCGTTATATAGTAACCAGCGACTTCATCCCAAACAATAGCTGGATGATCATGAACTTGAAGGTCATCAGCTGTTTTTCCACATGCCCAAATACCAAATATACTGATCACCACCGCAAATACAATTTGTAACCATAACGGAAAATGCATGGTAATAAAAATAAATGGTAACGCCGCTAAAGTACCAAATGTACCAGGGGCTTTAGGCGCAAGCCCTGTACCAAAACCCAAACCAAAAAATTGATGTGGGCGTTTTAAATTAAATAATCGGTTTTTATTCAAACCTGCTCCTTGGAAAAGTGCTCAAAGCCTTTGTGCTCAAAAACAAACTTTTCACCTTGGTGTAATAATTCTATATTCCCATCACCACTTTTGATTTGGCCGATACAGGTTGCTTCTACACCGTATTGGCGCAACTTAATATCGAGCATACTCTTATTACTGTCTGGGACGGTATAAAGTAGTTCATAGTCATCGCCATAGTTGAGTATAAAAGGAAGCTGTTGCTCAAAATCAAGACTCGCTTGCATCGCATCAGAAGTAGGTACATTTTCAATATTGATTGTTGCACTGACCTGTGACAAATCCAAAATGTGACCTAAATCAGCAAGTAAACCGTCTGAAATATCAATAGCTGATGACGCTAAGCCACGCAAAGCTTGTCCGGCGGCCACGCGTGGCGTTGGAAAGTTTAAACATTTATTAATATGCTTTAAATGTTCAGGTGCAACTGGCAAACCTTGTTTTTTTGACTCAATTGCCAAACCAGCATCACCTAGCGGTCCGGTTACAAAAATCCAGTCGCCCACTTTTGCGCCACTTCGACGCAGTGCTTTACCTTCAGGAACCGTGCCTTTTGCACAAATAGTAATACTGAGTGGGCCTTGAGTCGTATCGCCACCAATAATTTGTACATTAAAGTACTCAGCAATTTCATGCATGCCGTCAGTCAGCTCTGCAATCCATTGTGGATCGATACTTGGCAATGTGAGTGCAACCGATACCCATGTAGGCTCTGCACCCATGGCAGCTAAATCACTTAAATTTACTGCCAGAGCTCGATGCCCTAATGCGCGAGGAGAGATATCATGAAAAAAATGCACCCCAGCAACTAAGGTATCTGTTGTTACAGCAAGCTGACAGTTTGCTGGTACTGTGACAAGCGCACAGTCATCTCCAATCCCTAAATTAACATCGCGACGAGTGATACCGCGACCTTTAAAGTAGTGATTAATTAATTCAAATTCCTTCATACACAAAAAAGCCGACCTATGCCGGCTCTCCTTTTTAACGGTTATTTATAACAACTCACTGAAATTAATATGCAGCTTAAGTTGTTATGACTTGCGTAACTGTTTTACAGCTTTATCAAGTACACCGTTTACAAATTTATGGCTATCTTCAGCGCCAAACATTTTCGCTAATTCAATGCTTTCATTGATAGCCACTTTGTAAGGAACATCTTCACGAAATTTAAGCTCGTAGCTGCTTAAACGTAAGATTGCACGTTCAACTTCGTCTAATTCATCAAATGGACGAGTTAAATGAGGCGATACAGCTTCGTCTAGTTGCTTATGATTTACGGCAACTCCACGCGCTAAATCTTTAAAATATTCAACATCAATTTTAGTCACATCGTTTTCGATCAACATTTGTTGTTCGATATCGGCAATTGCATTGCCGCTTAATTGCCATGAATACACGGCTTGAAGTGCTAAGATACGTGCTTTACGTCTTGCTGCTGGTTTCACAAAAATTCCTTAAACTTAAATTTTATCTAACACATTAACCATTTCAAGCGCACCTAAAGCAGCTTCGCCGCCTTTGTTACCCATTTTGGTACCTGCGCGCTCAATTGCTTGCTCAATGCTTTCAGTGGTTAATACGCCAAATGCAACCGGGATATCATACTCAAGCGATACTTGTGCAAGCCCTTTATTTGACTCGCCAGCGACGAGATCAAAGTGAGGCGTGCCCCCTCTGATCACTACACCTAAGGCGATAATTGCATCATATTCTTTTTTTGCTGCAACGCGTTTCGCTGCTAAAGGTAATTCAACCGCACCGGGTACGTAAATCACGGTAATATCGTCTTCTGATACTCCACCAGTACGTTTTAGCTCATCAACAGCACCTGCAAGCAAGCTACTACCAATAAAGTCATTAAAACGAGAAATGACAATGGCAAACTTTTTGCCTGGAGCGTATTTATTACCTTCAATAATTTTCATTTGATAACCCTAAAAATAAGTTTAAGCGATTTCGGTTGCGCAAAAATTGATGCGCATTATACCACATAAATAAAATAATAACCTAGCGCGTAATTATTGTGGCTCTACGTAGTCAACCACTTCTAAATGGAACCCTGATAATGCATGGTATTTTTTAGGTAAACTCATCAAACGCATTTTTTGAATACCTAAATCAGCCAGAATTTGCGAACCCACACCTACGGTGCGCGAAGTACCTTGAAATTTACGTGGCGTCACATTTTCACCCGCATCAGCTGCGGCAAACGCTTTTACTGTGGCTTCTAACTCTTCAGTGCTTTCTTGCTTACCTAAAATAACTAAGGCGCCATTATGCTCAGCAATATAAGCCATTGCTTGCGATAAACCCCAACTACGGTCAGCATTGCGATCAGAGAGTAAAATATCGTTAAAGGTACTTTGTAAATGCACACGTACTAAGGTCGGTTCTTGTTGCTTTATTTCACCTTTAAGCAATGCATAGTGTAACTGCCCATCAATGGTGTCTTTGTAAGTCACTAAGTCAAACTCACCATGTTCAGTTGGCAATTTACATTTTGCAACTTGCTCAATTGTGGTTTCGTTTAGGTTACGGTACTCGATTAAATCAGCAATGGTGCCAATTTTAATATCATGTTGCTTAGCAAATACTTCTAAATCAGGACGACGCGCCATGGTGCCATCTTCATTTAGGATTTCTACAATCACTGATGATGGCTCAAGCCCTGCTAAACGCGCTAAGTCACACCCTGCTTCTGTATGCCCTGCACGTGTTAACACGCCGCCTGGTTGCGCCATAATAGGAAAAATATGACCTGGTTGTACAATATCGCTTGGCACAGCGCCTTTCGCGATGGCAGCTTGAACAGTGCGGGCACGATCCGCTGCAGAAATACCTGTGGTAACCCCTTTTGATGCTTCAATCGACATAGTGAAATTAGTTGAGAATGCGGCACCATTATTTTTTACCATTAATGGTAAATCAAGCTGCGAGCAACGCTCTTGAGTCATCGTTAAACAAATTAGTCCACGGCCATGAGTCGCCATAAAGTTAATGGCTTCTGCACTAATGTGTTCAGCAGCAATAATTAAATCGCCTTCATTTTCTCTGTCTTCATCATCCATTAAAATAACCATTTTACCGGCTTTAATGTCATCAATTATTTCTTGTGCGCTGTTTAAATTCATAAGTTGCTCGTATAAGTTGTCAATGTCGTTATTTTATAAAGCCCGCTTTAGCGAGTAAGCTCATCGAAATATCTGAACCCGTAGGTTGCTCAGCCCCTCTGACTAGGCGCTCTAAATAACGTGCTATTTGGTCGACCTCTAAATTCACTTTGGTACCGACTTGAAAATCAGCTATGGTCGTTTGCCCGCTGGTGTGGGGCACAATCGTCAGTTTAAATTTATTACCTTCAACTGCATTAACCGTCAGGCTAATACCATCAATACAAACCGACCCTTTGTAAGGAATGTATTTCATTAAATTTTCATCGGTGGCTAACCAATATTCTGTTGCTCGCGCATTGGCATTAATTGCTGTGATAGTGGCAATGCCATCTACATGGCCAGACACTAAATGACCACCGAGGCGCGAAACAGGTTGCATCGCCTTTTCTAGATTAACGGTTTGCCCTAATGCGTAATGTGCAAACCCTGTTAAGCTAATCGTTTCATTTGATAAGTCTGCACTAAAGCCATCAATATGCTTATCAACAACCGTCAGGCATACACCATTGGTTGCAATACTGTCACCTAACTTAACATCACTCATATCAAGGTTTTTACTTTGGATACGAATAGCTAAATCACCTTGTTTTTTTTGTAATAACGCAATTTTACCTGTCGCTTCAACTATTCCAGTAAACATAGTGCTACTCTTTATATAAAATGATTAATGAGCTTTTTTTAGTGCTGTGATACGTAAATCATCACCAATTGGCACACACTCATTAAAAGTTAAATTAATGGTATTTTGCATACTCATTAACTCTGGGAAATTCAGTAAACTTTTAGCATCGCTGCCCATTAATTTAGGAGCAATGTAAAAAACAAACTCATCAATTAAATCAAGTTCTGTCATTTTGCCAGCCAGTGTTGCTCCGGCCTCTAGCCACACATTATTAAACTGCAATTGGGCTAGCGTGTTTAACACGGCCAGTAAATCTACTTTATTATTATTTTCAGGTACTTCAATCTGTTTAACAAAATGAGGCCACTGATGCGATTTATCAACCTTGGTGGTAAATATTATCACCTCACTTTGAATTGAAAATAAGGCAAGATCAGGGGTAAGTCTATTTTGTGAGTCAATAACAACGCGAACCGGTTGGCGCAGTGGTAAATCAGTTGGTAAAGAATACGGTAACTCTTCTGGGCGCACATTTAATTTTGCATCATCCATTAATACCGTATCGGCACCGGTTAAAATTGCACAGTTTTGTGCTCGGTATAGTTGCACATCTTGGCGCGCAGCGGGGCCTGTTATCCATTTACTTTGGCCGTTTTTAAGCGCCGTTTTACCATCAATACTGGCGGCCATTTTGCAAGTCACAAAGGGTAACCCCTGCTCCATGCGCTTAAAAAACCCAAGGTTTAATGCGCGAGCTTGCGCTTCAAGTAATCCGTGAGCAACTTCTATACCAGCATCCGCTAAAATTTTCAGACCTTTGCCTGCAACTTGCGGGTTGCTGTCAACCATTGCGGCAATCACTTTTTTAACACCGGCTACTTTTAGCCCTTCAGCACAAGGCGGTGTTCGACCATAATGACTGCAAGGCTCTAGGGTTACATAAGCGGTTGCGCCTTTGGCATTTTCGCCAGCCATAGCCAGTGCGTTTACCTCTGCATGACCTTGGCCCGCTAACTGATGAAACCCTTCACCTATTACTTTATTGTTTTTTACGAGTACGCAGCCAACATTAGGATTAGGGGTTGTCGTAAAGCGCCCTTTTTTTGCCAGTTCAATAGCGCGAGCCATGTAGCGTTTATCATCCTCTGAAAACGAACTTTGCTTGGTCATTACTATTCCCCTAAGCGGGCTATTTCTTCACCAAATTCGCGTATATCTTCAAACGAGCGATATACAGAGGCAAATCTTACATAGGCCACTTTATCTAACTTTTTAAGCGCTTCCATAATGCACTCACCCACCAAATGGCTAGACACTTCGCGTTCGCCAGTGGCTCGCAGCTGCGACTTAATAATATTAACCACTTCGTCAACTTGCTCAGTGCTTACGGGGCGTTTTTCGAGGGCGCGAGTTAAGCCATTTAGTAACTTATCTTCATTAAACGGTTCGCGGCTGCCATCTTGCTTGATGACCCGTGGCATCACTAATTCAGCCCCTTCAAAGGTGGTAAATCGTTCGTGGCACTCATTACATTCACGACGTCTACGTACTTGGTGTCCCCCGCCGACAAGGCGAGAATCAATAACTTTAGTATCTTTGGCGGTGCAAAATGGGCAATGCATAACTGTGTGTTTCCGTTTTAAAAACAAAAAATGGCCGCTATTATAGCGGCCATTATCATAACAAAAATGTGTGCAGTTGTGATCTAAATTACTATTTTACTCTTGGATTAAGCGTAAACAGGTAATTTTGCACAAATTGCTTTCACTTTTTCTTTTACTTGCGCTTGTACTGACTCATCTTCGATGTTGTCTAGTACGTCACAGATCCAGCCCGCTAACTCTTTTGACTCTGCTTCTTTAAAGCCACGACGAGTGATTGCTGGTGAACCAATACGCAAACCAGAAGTAACAAATGGTGAACGTGGATCGTTCGGTACTGAGTTTTTGTTAACCGTGATATTCGCATTACCTAGGGCAGCATCTGCATCTTTACCTGTGATATCTTTATCGATTAAATCAAGTAAGAATAAGTGGTTGTCAGTTTTACCCGATACTACTTTGTAGCCGCGCTCTTGTAATACGGCAACCATTGCTTGTGCATTTTTAACAACTTGTGCTTGGTATGTTTTAAACTCAGGTTGAAGTGCTTCTTTAAATGCGACCGCTTTAGCAGCAATAACATGACATAAAGGACCACCTTGGCCACCTGGGAAAACAGCGCTGTTTAGCTTTTTGTAAATTTCTTCATCGCCACACGCAGAAATGATTAAACCACCGCGAGGACCCGCTAATGTTTTGTGTGTTGTGGTTGTTACAACGTGAGCAAATGGCACCGGGCTTGGGTAAACACCCGCAGCAATTAAACCTGCAACGTGCGCCATATCAACAAATAAGTATGCACCTACTTTGTCTGCAATTTCACGGAACTTAGCCCAGTCAACAATACCTGAATAAGCAGAGAAACCCGCAATGATCATTTTTGGTTTGTGCTCAAGTGCTAACGCTTCAACTTGTGCGTAATCAATTTCGCCAGTTTCTTCGTTAAGGCCATACTGAATTGCGTTGTATGTTTTACCAGAGAAGTTAACGTGTGAGCCGTGCGTTAAATGACCACCGTGCGCTAGGCTCATGCCTAATACAGTATCAAGTGGGCTTAAAAGAGCTTGGAAAACAGCAGCATTCGCTTGTGAACCGGCATGAGGCTGTACGTTTGCGTAATCTGTACCAAATAATTCATTTGCGCGGTCAATAGCAAGTTGCTCAACCACGTCTACGTGCTCACAGCCACCGTAGTAACGTTTGCCCGGGTAACCTTCAGCGTATTTGTTAGTCAGCTGAGAACCCTGCGCTTCAAGTACGCGTGGGCTACAGTAGTTTTCAGATGCAATTAACTCAATATGCTCTTCCTGACGTGATGTTTCTTTGCTCATCGCGTCAAATAACTCTGGATCAAAGTCCGAAATATTCATGCTACGTTCTAACATTGGGGTCTCCTGGGCAACGTGTATGGGTATTTTTTAGAGGCTTTATTGTACGCTTAAAACGACGTTTTGCCTACGCTCTTAAGTTGAGGATATTTAAACAGGGATTGAAACTATTTCACAGCATTTTGATGATGATATTTTTTTATAAACTAATAACAATTTTAAATGAATTTTATTTACTACATTTATATAGCTTATGCGTTATGTCTAAAGCGATGCATAAACAAACAAAAAAAGCGGCCTAAGCCGCTTTTATTATCGGCCTTTTTTAGGCAAGCTTTTTAAACAATTCTGTACGCAAAACAGCATAATCGTTGTGCATATCAGTGGCTAAACACGGTTTTGCTAATGCATCAGCTAACGGCTTTGGCATATCTAATTCAACATTAAGGATATCCTCAACGCTGTCTTTAAATTTGGCCGGATGCGCAGTCGCTAAAAAAACCCCCACAGCATCTGCCGCCTTATTTTCTACAAGACCTTGGTAAGCAATTGCGGTGTGAGGCTCTGCAATATAGCCAAGCTGTTGAATTTTTTTCATCACTGTTTGTGTTTGCTGTTCATCAACACTCACCGAATAAAAGTTATCATAACTAAACCAGTTATTATCTAACATTGATTGCACACGTGGCCAGTTATTAGGTTTACTCACATCCATTGCATTTGAAAGCGATTCAATTGTCGCATTAGGCGTCCAATTTTTATCAAGCATAAAGCGCGGTACTGTGTCGTTTTGGTTTGTAGTCGCGCTTAGTTTACCTACAGGCATACCAATAACCGCGCCAATCATAGCCGCACACACATTACCAAAGTTACCACTCGGTACTGAAATATGCGCTGTAGCACGCTTTTCTTTTGGCAGCTGTGCAATGGCTTCAAAGTAATAACATACCTGCGCGACTAAACGGCTAATGTTAATTGAATTTGCTGAGTTTAAACCTAACTTCGATTTTAGCTCTTCATCTAAAAATGATTTTTTAACCAACTCTTGGCAATCATCAAAACTACCCTCAATCGCATAACAGTGAATGTTGTCACCAAGCGTTGTAAATAACTTTTGCTGCGCTAATGAAATTTTACCTTTAGGGTATAAAATAACGACATCAATATTTGGTTTGTTATAAAAAGCATGCGCTACGGCAGCCCCGGTATCACCCGATGTTGCAGTTAAAATAGTGACTTTTTCACCTTGATTAAATTGCGCCAAGCACTCGGCCATAAAACGGCCACCAAAATCTTTAAATGCCAGTGTTGGCCCGTGAAATAACTCTAAGCAATAGGTATTATCTTCAACTTCCACCAGCTTAACCGGAAAGTTAAACGCATTCTTAACCATCTGGGCAACAGTATCACTTGGTAGCTCGTCACCAATAAGGTGCGATAAAATTTTGCCGCTGCGAGTAATAAAGTCCATATCTAGTAATGCATCAACATCACTTAATGGCGCTAACGACTCTGGAAAAAACACACCTTGATTACGCCCTAGTCCTGTTTTTACAGCTTCAACAAACGACACTTTTTGTGAATATTCTTTTAAATTATGTAATTGCATGACTCTTTTTCCTATAAAACATTTAATTGACGCGTGCCGTCGTTATCTAATTTACAAATATGGCAAAAGCCTTGTTCGTTGATGTAATTTTCCTCTAGCCACTGCGCGCATTGCTCTGCCGCTTCAAGCGTTTTACATACACTAAACAAGGTCGGCCCTGCGCCTGAAATACTCACAACTTCAGCACCCAGTGCTGGTAAGCTTGCTTTGGCATCACTAAAGCCGCTTATAAGTGGCGCACGGTATGGCTCTGCTATTTCGTCTTTCATAATGCTTAATGCATCATCAAAACGCCCTGTTAACAGTAAGCTACTAAACGCCGATAAACGCTGAGCAAACTCAACCCCGGCATGCATACTTAGCTCTTTTGGTAAAACAGAGCGCGCTTTTGCGGTATTGAGCGAAAAGCCCGGAAATGCGGCGACGTAATACCAGTTTTCATCAACAGGTAAAGCAATAGATTTATCAGGAATTAAATCACCGGTTAGCTGTAAGCCGCCTAAATAACACGGTGTGATGTTATCGTAATGGCGCCCCCCACTTACAACGGCTTCAAAATCTGCCATAAGCTCAATGAGCTCTACTTGGCTTAAATTAGTTTTGGCAAATTTATCCAGTGCTGCAAATGTCGCCACCACAGAGCAGGCACTTGAGCCTAATCCCGAACCAATCGGCAAATTTTTCCTAAGTTCGAGCTTTACCGCAGGCATATCAGGCGCAACATGCGCTCTAAAGTGCACTAAACACTGATACGCTAAATTTTCTTGCGCATCACTAGGTAGCTTATGTGCATAGTCGCCTGTACAAATAAATTCATCACTCGATGCGGCACTAACAACCGCCACATCACCTAATAAACCGCCATCAATGGGCGCAAGTGCGGCGCCCAGCGCATCAAAGCCAACGGTAAAATTACCAATAGACGCCGGAGCATATACTTCAATCATGACTGACTCCTAGCGAGATAATGTTTTTAATATGTCTGCAAATACACCTGCAGCCGTTACTGCAGAGCCAGCCCCATAACCACGAATCACAAACGGACGCGGTTGGTAGTATTGGCTTAAAATAGCCAGCGCATTTTCACCATCACGAATAACATTCAATGCATGTGATGAATCCACCGCTTCGATTCCGACCTTACAGTGACCATTTTTAATTGTGCCTACGTAGCGAAGTACTTTACCTTCACTTGCTGCACTTTGAACACGGTCGTTAAAACCAGCATCTAAACTAGGTAATTTCGCCATAAACTGCTCCACATTGTCACCTTGGGCAAAACCTGGCGGTAAAACCGACTCCACTTCAATATCGCTAAGCTCTAATTTCATACCGGCTTCGCGTGCAATGATCAGTAATTTACGTGCTACGTCAGTTCCCGATAAGTCATCGCGTGGGTCGGGCTCTGTAAACCCGCTTTCTTTGGCTTTAATTGTTGCCTCAGAAAGTGATAAACCATCTTCTAGTGCACCAAACATGTATGAAAGCGAGCCTGATAAAATACCACTAAACTCAAGTAACTCATCACCTGCACCAAACAACGATTGCAAGTTATCGATTACAGGTAAACCTGCACCTACGTTAGTTTCGTATAAAAACTTACGATTATTTTTATGTGTTGCTGCAATTAAATCTTGGTAATACGTATATGAGCTCGTGGTGGCTTTTTTATTGGCAGCCACGACATGAAAACCTGCATTTAAAAAATCTACATATTGTGCAGCTAAGGCATCTGATGAAGTACAGTCAACTAGCACTGGATTAACTAAATGATTTTGCTTAACAAACTGCTCGACCAGTTTTAAATCAAACGCTTGCTCTGACTGCGCCAGTTTTTGCTGCCAATCATCAAACGCAATCCCCTCACCATCAAGGTGTAATTGACGAGAGTTGGCAACACCATATAGGTTTAATTTAATATTACGCCTTTCAAGCCATGCTTGTTGACGCTCAAGTTGGTTAATTAGCTCTTGGCCGACTAAGCCACAGCCCAATAAAAACACATCAATTGAAGGAACATGAGTAAAGAAGTTTTCATGGCAAATTTTAACCGCGTCATTACATAATTCACCGTCAATAACGGCTGAAATAGCACTTTCTGTTGAATCTTGCGCTATGGCAACAATGTTTACTTGCGCTTGTGCAAGCGATACAAAAAACTTAGCCGCTAACCCCTTATGGGCACGCATGTTATCACCAACTAACGTTACTATTGCTAAATTACGTTGCACATTTACCGGCTCAATGAGCCCCGCTTTTGACTCTAAGTCAAAGGCTACTTGCAACGCACTTAACGCTAGATTTAAATCGCTTTCATGCACACAAAAGCTAATACTAAATTCACATGATGATTGAGTGATCAGGACGATTGACACGTTATCATGCGCTAATGCATTAAATACTTTCGATGCCATGCCCACTTTGCCCTTCATACCAGGGCCTGAAACGGTCAACATAGCTAAGTTTTGTAGGCTTGAGAGTGCTTTTACTGGTTCATCAGATACCGTATCGTTACTAATTAGTGAGCCTTGCGCATCTGGGTTATGAGTGTTTTTAATTTCGCATGGCACTCCAGCTTTTGCACACGGTAGGATAGTTTTAGGGTGCAACACTTTAGCGCCAAAATAAGAAAGCTCCATCGCCTCTTTGTAAGATAGGAAATCAACCTTAGTGGCTTTTTTGATATAACGCGGATCGGCGCTGTATACACCATCAACGTCAGTCCATATTTGGCACACTTGCGCCTCTAAACACGCCGCAGCAATCGCCGCCGAGTAGTCAGACCCATTACGACCAAGCGTTGTGAGCTCCCCTTCATCATTACTTGCAGTAAAACCAGGCATAATGTAAACCGTCGCAGGGGATTCTTTTAACACAGCTTGAAAACGTGCCTTACTGGCCACTAAATCCGCTTCTGCGTCTATGTATCCGCCGGTTGAAACAATACAATCTGTTGCTTGTAAATAATGCGCGTTATGATCGGCTAATAGACTTTGCATTAGCGATACGCTAACACGCTCACCAAAACTAATAATGAATGCTCTGACCTGATCAGGGCAGCACTTTATCAGTGCAATACCATCAAGCTTATTTTTAAGTTCGTTAAAGTCAGGCCAGTTTTGAACTGCTCCTTGCTTTTCCTCTACCGCTGCTTTGAGCATGTTGCATCGGCTAGTCAGTGAATGCCATTGTTCGCTAAAGTCATGCCCCTGCTCTGCAGTACTAGCTAAATTAACTAACGAGTCAGTCATGCCACCTGGGGCTGACAGTACCAGTAACATTTCATCTTTTAATTGTGCCTTAGCGAGTGCAGCAACTTGCTCTAAACAGGCAAAATCAGCGAGCGATGAGCCACCAAATTTTAATACGCGCATTTTTTATGTTTCCTCATTCCATAAAACGAAAAAAGGCCTGTGTTCTAAGTGAACACAGGCCTTTAAATTTGTTGCACCGACCTATGCCACTATCCAGTAAGAATGGTGGTTGTAATAATAATGGTCGTTACAAGACTAAATGTTTTCATAGCTTAAGACTGCCTTAACAAAGGCTATTCTGTCAACCCTAAATTAGAAGATAAAACAGTCTTTTTCATCATGAAATTTATTAATAAATGCCAAACTTATGCAAAACGTCGTTAAGTTGTGCTTTATTAATCGGTTTGTGAATAAAATCGATTGCGCCTAGTTGCGCGACACGTGCTTGCATTTTTTGTTGGATATCAGCAGAGATCACTAATACATAAGACTCTATTTTAGAAATTTTGATTTGCTCAAGTACTTCAATACCATCAACTTCAGGCATGGTTAAATCAAGACACAGGAGATCGAAATGCCTTTGACGCAATTGCTCCAACGCCTCTTTACCGTTAGTTGCTTGCTGAATATCGGCATCAATACATTCTTTTAAACAGCGCATTACCTGTTTGCGAGCAACGGTGGAATCATCACAGACTAAAATAGAAAAACGCATCATAATGACTCATTAATTAAACTCATACAAAACACCTAAACCCACTGTAAAATTAGTTGGTTGCCCAATCCGCAACAGTCAAAATTATAACCAAATTAGCAACGAGCAGATTATTTATTGTAACTTTTATTAACGTTATCAATAAAATGCTTAATTGCACAATACAAATTAGTAAATTAACTATTTCCAAGTAAAAAACAGCCTATCCAAACAAACGGTTCTCAAATAGAAACCCAATGCATATAGAACAGAATGATTGCTTATTTAACAACGCTAAATAGCAATATTATAAAATATATGTTTATTTTTAATCATTTATTAACTAATGTTTATAAGCGTACATTAACAGTTGAATAATTTAAGGAAATATAAGCCTCCCATGCCGCAAAAAAGTCTTTCAACAAAGTTACTCACTCGGGTTTTATCAGTTTATTTTATACTGACCTTTGTGGTGACCTGCGGGCAAATTTTCGCAGAGTACGTCAATACTAAAGATTACATACGCGATGAACTTGGCACATTACAAAAGACCTTTGGTAGAAGTTTAACTAGAGCAATTTGGGAGCTAAATATAAAGCAAACCACCACAACCGCCGAAGGATTACTCGATATACCTATGGTTGAGGGGGTTATTATTCGTGACGATAATGGCGCTATTATTTCTCAATTAGGCCGCGCGCTAAATATTCACAATCTTTACAGTCAGCAACTTGTGCAAGAAGATGTCATGGTAGAGGACACCAAAGCTGGTTTATTTGGCTATACATTCCCACTTATTTTTGAGTTTTCAGGACGAGCAACGCAAGTAGGCGATGTTACTTTATTTTCTAGTCGCGATGTAATTTTTAGTCGCATTATGCTCTCTATCTACTTTTTGATTGGTAATGCCATGATTAAAACAACCTTTTTAATCATCTTATTTTTAATTGCATTTAGAAAGTTACTCACCGAGCCCCTTACTCAATTAACCGAGCAAATTGAATACTTTGAGTTAGAAGAGCTTGATGGTCAACAGGTTAAAATAGTCACCGATGAAAATAACGAGCTTAAAGTAATGGAACGCTCTTTTAACAATCTGATTTCGAAGGTTGTTGAGTATAAAAAAGAGTTAAAACAAACTCAGCATGACCTAATTGAAAGCAATCAAAAGCTGGATCAACAAAACTTACAACTTGAACAGGATGTTGCGCGTAAAACATCAAATTTAAGCCAAGCAATGATCGATCTACAGCAACAAAAATATGAACTAGAGCGACAAAAAGCAGTATTAACAGAAGAAGTCGATTTACGAAAGCAAACCGAACAAGAACTGTTAAGCAAGCAAACTCAGCTGCAAAGCTCGCTCGATGAATTAAGCTTTGCGCAAGAGCAACTGGTTGGCTCAGAAAAAATGGCGGTATTAGGCGGCTTAGTGGCGGGGATCACTCATGAAATTAATACCCCTATTGGTATTGGCGTTACTGCCACCTCTTTTTTACAAGAGCGATTAACCGAAATAGAAACTGCGTATAAAAATAAATCATTATCGTCTGCGGCTTTAGAAGGCTTTATTAATGATGCAGCGCAAAGCGCTCAACTGCTCTCTCACAACTTAGAACGTGCCTCAGATTTAATAACCAGCTTTAAACAAATTGCGGTAGATCAGGCCAGTGAAGCTCTAAGAACAATTAATTTTAAAGACTACATCAACGAAGTTATACGCTCTTTGCACCCACAAATTAAAAAAACATCTCACAGCATTCGTCTACATTGCCCAGATGATTTAATTATTAACTTACCTGCGGGAGTCATTAGTCAAATATTTACGAACCTAATTATGAACTCATTAGTGCATGGTTTTGAAAATATAAACAGCGGCCAAATCACCATAGATGTAAATACTGATGAAAACGACCTCATCATTAATTATCAAGATAACGGTTTAGGTTTAAAACCGGCTCAACTAAAGCGTTTATTTGACCCATTTTTTACCACCAAGCGTGATGAGGGTGGCAGCGGCTTAGGTGCCCATATTATTTTTAATTTAGTAAAACAAACGCTCAATGGTAAAATTGAAGTAAGTAGTGAGCCTGGGCAAGGGTTACACTACCGTATTTCGTTCCCTAAAAACATGTCATCTCCCCTGCCACTTTTTAAACTCGATTAAGCTAAATCAGCCGTTTCTAGAAGCGGCTTTTATTGCTATGATTGCACAAATTTTTTAAATGGATCATTCCCCGATGTGGTTTAGTAACCTTATATGCTATCGCTTTAAACAAGACGTTTCATACACACAAGAAGACTTTGATAAGGCATTAGAGCAAGATCTATTTCGTCCTTGTACTGGCCAAGAGTTGGCAACATTTGGTTGGACAAAAGCATTTGGTAAACATGGTGAAACTCTTTCTCATTTCTCACAAAAAAGTATTTTAGTGTGCGCTAAACGTGAAGAAAAAGTATTACCAGCCTCGGTAATAAATGAGCTGGTAGCAGAAAAAGTTGATCAGATTGAAGCCGAAGAAAATCGCCCAGTAAAGAAAAAAGAAAAAGATGAACTAAAAGAAAACATCTTACACACCTTATTGCCACAAGCATTTAAAAAATCGAGCTTGCAGTTTGCTTTTATAGACCAAGAAAATGGGTGGGTGGTAGTTAATAGTGCAAGCTTTAATAAAGCAGAGGAACTACTTGCTCTATTACGTAAATCATTAGGGACATTACCCGTTGTTCCTGCGTTTGCTAATTATGATTTAGACGTATTTTTAACTGACTGGCTTACTAACTTTAGTACTCCAGAAGGCTTTGCAATTGGATCAGACGCTGAACTTGAAGAAGCTGATGACAGTGGTGCTCAGGTAAAACTCAAAGGCCATGACCTATCGTGTGACGAAGTGAAGTCGCACCTTGAAAGTGGTAAGCGCGTTACTAAGCTTGCCCTTGATTGGCAAGAGCGCGTTAAATTTATGCTACAAAACGATGGCTCAATTAAACGTTTAAGCTATTCAGAAACACTTAAAGAAGAAAATGCCGATATTCCTAAAGAAGATATGGCGGTTAAACTAGATGCTGATTTTATTCTTGCATCTGAAGAAATTAAGCAATTGCTAGAAGAGCTTACACAGGGCTTAGGTGATGCTGACGATTTAGCGTAAAAGCTTTATTAAATAGTATTAAAAATAAAAGCACGATATTAATCGTGCTTTTTATTGTTCAAAAACAAGTTATACCAATTGCATTAAATTAGTGATCTATTATAGCGACAAAGAAATAAGTCGATAACAAGGCGAAAATTATGATACA
>NZ_JASDDA010000049.1:0-29104 GCF_030407645.1 Pseudoalteromonas sp. APC 3495
GTAGCTTGGCTGTTAGAACTCAATCTGTACGAGTGCCCACACAGATGATTGCTTTATATTGTTAAAGAACGTTGCGACGTTGTCGCTAGGGATGCGTATAATACATCCTTTATTTTTCGAGTCAACACTTAATTTTAAACTTTCTTGCGATGATTTAAACTTAAGTTTTACTTAACTCTCTGATTAGCTCATGCCCCGCTATGCGTTGCGCTCTGCCGTCTCAGTGGGGTCGCATTATAGGGAGAACAGATTTTTACGCAAGCACTTTTTTAAAGAAAAACTAAAAAAACACACTGTTCGGTCAGTATCTGAGCTAAAACAGATAAAACAGCTAGTTTTATAATCAAATCAGGCTTTGCTGGTACTTAAATAAGCGCTACTGTTACACTGATACTATTCATATTGTTTAATTTAAAGGTGCATATATGGCAATACGTTCTTATAAAGGAATAACTCCTGCGTTTAATGATTCTGTTTATATAGACGAGTCGTCTGTATTAGTCGGTGATATCACCCTAGGTGATGATAGTAGTGTATGGCCACTAGTTGCTGCCCGTGGTGATGTTAACCATATTCGTATCGGTAAGCGCACTAATATACAAGATGGTAGTGTTTTACATTTATCAAGAGCGACTAAAAGCAATCCTGAGGGTTACCCGCTTATTATTGGTGATGATGTTACCGTAGGTCATAAGGTAATGCTGCATGGCTGCGTTCTAGGTAACCGCATACTCGTGGGCATGGGCGCTATTATTATGGATAACGTAATTGTAGAAGACGAGGTGATTATTGGTGGTGGTGCTTTAGTACCTCCTAATAAGCGTTTAGAGTCTGGCTATTTGTATGTAGGTAGCCCAGCGAAACAAGCCCGCCCTTTAACAGATCAAGAGCTGAGCTTTTTAAAAGTGTCTGCCGATAATTACGTGCAGCTTAAAGATGAATACTTAGCTGAAGACGCGAAATAACCACAACTTTTTGCTTAATTAAGTAAACTCACTTCTATTTGCCCTGCCGAGTTATAGCTTTCGTCTTCGATTAGCTGCTCGGCACGCTCTTCATAATCAAATCGATATTGTTCAAAATAACGCGTTGCATGACTCTCATCGGCTAAATTTAAACTACTTACAGCAATCACACACTCAACTAGCATTCCGCTTACTTGTGCAAAAAAAACTAATTGATGAGTTGGCTCTCTAAATTCGAGTCGGTCTATAAACTGTATTGCTTGATTCATTTAAGTACTCCCTGCTTTAATGCAATAACAACGGGAACAATGTCCGGCATTTTATTTCGCCATACATAATAAGCTTGTGCAGCTTGCCCTACTAACATGCCACTGCCATCTAATAGCTTAGCCGCTTTATTGTGTTCGCTCACCCAATTCATAAATAGCGTATTTTGCGTCGCATAAAACATATCATAAGCCATTTCACATGCGCTTAAGTGCTTTTCGCTTAACGCAGGTAACTCGTTATTCATGCTACTTGAGGTTGAGTTAATAACTAAATGATAATCGGCAGAAGGAAGGTCGTCAAAACCATACCCCGAAACATTGCCGTGCCCAGTAAAGAGTTTTGCCAATGTTTGGGCTTTGTGTGCCGTGCGATTAACGATAATGATTTCTTTAGGCTGCTGCTCAAGTAAAGGTAAAATAACACCACGGGCAGCGCCACCTGCACCAATGATCAGCAGGCGTTTACCTGTTATTATTATTTTATTCGCTAGTAAATCGTTCACAAAGCCTATGCCGTCGGTGTTATCACCGAGTAAGGTACCATCATCGCGCTTTTTAAGGGTGTTTACTGCGCCTGCAAGTTTAGCAACTGGGGTTAGTTCATCGGCTAAAGCAAAGGCCTGCTCTTTAAAAGGAACAGTGACATTTGCGCCTTTGCCTCCTTGCTCAAAAAAAGTCGCGACTGTTTTTTCAAACTCATCGATAGGTGCTAAGATTGCGCTATAGTCGATTTGCTCTCCCAATGACTTAGCAAACTGCTGATGTATGCTGGGAGATTTTGAATGTTTGATTGGATTTCCAAAAACCGCATATTTGTCCATTTTAAACAACCTCTTTGCAGTTTTAGTACTGCCTATTAACGATGATAAAACTATGATTAAAAGACTCTTTTCAAGATCAAAGCCGTCTACAACCACTCAAGCGCCTACGCCAGAGAAAACCCCGTATGAAATCATCGGCGGAGAAGCGCCCACGCGTGCAATTGCCAATAGATTCTACGACATAATGGCCAGCGATGAATACGCTAAACCGTTATATGATATGCATCCTCAACCATTAGATAGAATTCGCCAAGTATTTTTTGAGTTTTTATCGGGTTGGCTTGGTGGCCCAGACTTATTTGTAGAAAAACATGGCCATCCAATGCTGCGCAAACGCCATATGCCATTTCCTATTGATCAAGATTTACGTGATCAGTGGATGTATTGCATGAATAAAACCTTAGACATAGAAATTGATAACCCCGTTTTACGCGAAGGTTTACGCCAATCACTGGCACAGCTTGCCAGTCATATGATTAATCAGCATTAATTTACCCCGTTCTTTAATTGGGTATTATTTGCGCTAAGTCAAAACCCGCTTTTCTAAAATAGAGATAATACCCTATCAAATAGTTAGAAAAGCGTGGCGCGTGTGAAATCAATCCAACATAAAATTTATGCTTTGTTAGCGTTAACCGGCATTATTGTACTCATAGCCAGTATTTTTAGTAGTACGAGCCAACAGCGCACACTCGCACAAGATACGGTAGCAGAAAACATCAAGCTACTTGCCGACAATTACTTCGACTCAATAAACACCATGATGCTAACGGGCACTATGGCTAATCGAGAATTATTGAGTCAAAAGCTGCGTAAACATCCTAATATTGAAGACGCCCATATTATTCGCTCTGACATAGTCAATAAGCTGTATGGACCAGGCAATAAAAACCAAACAGCGAGTAATAATAGCGAACGCGAAGCGCTGCAAGGCAAAGAAAGTTTATTTATAGAGCAAAGCAATAATAATCGCAGTATGACCTACCTTCGTCCTATGTTTGCTAGCACAGACTACAAAGGTACAAACTGTTTGGGCTGCCATCAAGCACAAGAAGGCGATGTACTGGGTGTGGTAAAAATTAGCTATTCCTTAGCCGATATTGATAGCGAGGTAACTTACAACACCTTAATAACCACCAGCCTACTGTCTACTATTTTTATTATTGCCTTTGTGCTGCTAGGTATAGTGTTTAGAAAAATATTTATAGTGCGCCTTAAAAAGCTCGGCCATGCAATGCACTTAGCCACTACTAATAAAGATTTAACCTTACGCATTGAAGATAACGCCGAAGATGAACTCGGCTGGCTTGCCACTAGTTTTAACCAAATGATTGCTACGTTTAAAGATAACATTACTCAGGTATCTCACTCTTCAAAAGTGCTTATTCATTCAGCAGAGAAAATTTATACTTCTGCCGATACTACTGAGCGCGCTATTTTAGAACAAAAGAAAAGTACCGACTCGGTAGCTGCAGCAATTAATGAGCTAGAAAGCTCATCCAATGAAGTAAGAAACACCACTCATTTTGCTCAAGAAAAATCTGAGAACAGTAATGAGCTAGCACAGCAAAGCATGCAGGTTGCAGAGCAAACCGAACTCAGTATAAATCAACTAGCTGAAGATGTACGCCAAGCGGCAGATCAAGTGAGACAACTGCAAGAGCAAACGCTTGAAGTGGGTAAAGTGCTTGAGGTGATCAGCAGTATCGCCGAGCAAACAAATTTATTAGCACTTAATGCAGCCATTGAAGCTGCCCGTGCAGGTGAAGCAGGCCGAGGGTTTGCCGTTGTTGCTGATGAAGTACGAACTTTAGCAACCCGAACTCATGCCTCTACCGATGAAATACGCCGTACTATAGATAAGTTGCAATCAGAAGCAGCGCAAACAGTTAAAACCATGGGTGAGTCCTGTGCGGAGGCAGACGAAAGAGCGCAACAAGTACAACAAGTTGCACAGGCTTTAAAAGATATTTCTAGCCAAATGAATGAAATAAATGAGCTGAATATTCAAATAGCCGATGCGACAGAGCAGCAAAATCTAGCCGCCGAAGAAATAAACAGAAGCGTTGTTGGTATCAGTGATAATGCAGAGCAATCGTTAGTAGATGCGGATGAAAATCAAAAAGTCAGTGAAGAGTTACTCAATTTAGCTCGCTCGTTAGATGAGCAGGTACGAAGCTTTAAACTAAAACAATAATTTTAAAAGCCAGTCAATAAGTAGTTTATTGACTGGCATATCATTCTTAGCCCAAAGCTAACCAATCACGTGGCTTTAAGAAATCTTTATATAGTAATGCCTCTGCACTGTCTTCGGCTGGGGTATAGTTATATTCCCAACGTGCTAAAGGTGGCATCGACATTAAAATAGATTCAGTTCGGCCACCGCTTTGTAAGCCAAATAATGTGCCGCGGTCCCAGACTAAATTAAACTCAACATAACGACCACGGCGATATAATTGAAAGTCGCGTTGTTGTTCGGTGTACTTATCGTTCTTGCGACGCTCAATAATAGGAACGTAAGCATCTAAAAAGCCATTACCCACCGATTGCATAAATGCAAAGCTTTGCTCAAAACCTAACTCATTCAAATCGTCAAAAAATAAGCCGCCTACGCCACGAGTTTCATCTCGATGTTTTAAATAAAAGTATTCGTCACACCATTTTTTATATTTTGGATAAACATCATCACCAAACGGCTGACACACATCGTGCGCAACTTGGTGCCAATGCACTACATCTTCAAGTACAGGATAAAACGGGGTTAAATCAAAACCACCACCAAACCACCAAATCGGTTCTTCACCTTCTTTTTCGGCAATAAAAAAGCGTACATTGGCATGGCTTGTTGGTATATGCGGGTTTTTAGGGTGGATCACTAACGATACACCACACGCATGAAAACTGCGTCCGGCAAGCTCAGGTCTATGGGCAGTGGCAGAGCCCGGCATAGAGGCACCAAATACATGAGAGTAATTAACCCCCCCTTGCTCAATCACATTACCATTAGTGATAACGCGAGTACGACCACCGCCGCCCTCTTCTCGCTGCCAGCTGTCTTCAACAAACTGTGCTTTTCCATCAGCCGCTTCTAAGCCTTGGCAAATGGTGTCTTGCAAAGCCATAAAGTACGCTTTTACTTGTTTTAATAATTCGCTTTGCATCGTTAACCTCTGAATACATTGCTTGTCATGGCATCTTTAATGGTACTTGGTTGCGTATTACCACCTAATGGTTCATCAACATAAAAACTAACCTGCTCGGCAAACTGCTGCTGAGCTTCAACAATACTTGTTACCGTTGCTTGGCCGGTTAAATTAGCACTTGTTGATACCAGTGGTTTACCAAACTGTTGGCATAAACGTTTAACTGTAGGGTGGTTAGTTACTCTTACTGCAATAGTATCAAACTGCCCTGTTAACCACTTTGGGGTAGACTTAGCTGCAGGCATCACCCAAGTGAGTGCGCCTGGCCAACTTGAAAAAATATCGGCACGTTTATCCATAGGCAGCTTAGCGTCATCGACGTATTTTAATAATTGCCCGTAATTGTCAGCAATTAAAATAAGCCCTTTTTCAACGGGGCGTTGTTTAATACTCAATAAACGTTCCACCGCCTGTTGATTGTCAGGATCGCAACCAAGGCCATAAACAGCTTCGGTTGGGTATAAAATAACATCGCCTTGTTCTAAGCTAGTTATTGCAGCAGATAAAGAAGAAAGGTCAGACAAAATTGTCTCCAGAGATATTTACGTTATTCAGTGGCAGCAAACTTATGCATACAGCTTTTTTGTGGGCATTGTAACACAACACCACTCGCGGTTTTTTTCTCAGTAACAACTGGCCAGTCACATACAGGACACGCTTGAGCTACAGGTTTATGATTAAGCGTATATTTACAGCTTGGATAACAGTCGCAAGAATAAAACACTTTCCCAAATTTATTGCTGCGTGAAACCAAGTGGCCTTTTTTACATTTAGGGCAACTAATCACAGGCTCTTCACTTGGCGTATCGTCATGCTCACTGGCAATATAATGACATTCAGGGTAACCGGTACAGCCAATAAACATACCGTAGCGGCCATTTTTCACCACCAGCGGCTTGCTACACTCTGGACACTCGCTGTCCTCAAGTATTTTGATTTCATTGCTATCATGATGTGCAAGCGGGCGAATAAAATCGCACTTAGGATAACTAGCGCAGCCTAAAAAAGGCCCAGATTTACTATTACGAATGACGAGTTCTGAACCACATTGCGGGCATATCTCATATTCTTTTTCTAAGGCGTGTTTATTAGCCGAGAAAAGTGAATGATCGATTTTACTCATGTAAATCCTAGTGGTTGGTGAATTTTCGCCTAATATACCCAAAACCCTTAAAGATACAAGCTATGGCAGTCGGTTTGTTAACGCTGAAAATAATAAAACACGCAATAATGATTACTCACATCATTAGTCGTGAACCTGTTAATGTAACACTTCACTGGGCTCATCAAAAATAAGATCTTCCATTTGCTCATACGCCTGCTGAGAATCAGGGGCGTTAAATAACACCATAAGAATTAACCATTTTAAATCTTCCAAAGTAATAGCTGAATTATCAAGCGCCGCTAAACGGTCCATCACCATTTCACGAGTGGTGCTATTAATAACGCCCGTTTGTTCAACAAACATTAAAAAGCCGCGACACTCGGTGTCGAGAACTTGGCACTCACTGTCGGTAAAAATACGCACTGCATGTTGTGGAGTGGCTAATAAATAAGGCGATTCATTGCTGTATTGTAATGCGGCAAGTTGATCTAACCAGTCAATGGCTTTGTTAATTTCGGGTTTGTTAAACCCAGCGCGGAGTAACTCATCGGTAAGTGTGCTTTGCTCAACAAATACATCACTTTCGCTGTGAACATAGTTTTCAAATAAATACATGAGAATATCAAACATATTATCCTCCAGCGCTTAATTTAATATAGCCGTCTAATACACGTTCAATTTGATCGTCTAACTCTAAATCAAGCAATCGCGCTTGTACTTTATCAATTGGCCACTGTACTCGACGCATAATATCGTCCACACTGGTCACCTCAAAACCAATACTGTTAAGCACCTCGCAATCTGAGGTTACAGCATCAGTTAACTCTTTATAGTTTAGACCAGAAGGGTATGAAAAGTTCATCTCATCAAGAATATCGGCGACGTTTTCTACCAGCTTAGCACCTTGCTTAATTAAAAAATGACTTGCTTGTGCCAGCGGGTTTTTAATTGAGCCTGGCACCGCAAAAACGTCTTTATTTTGTTCAAGCGCATAACGTACGGTGATCAGTGAGCCACTTTTAATTTCGGCTTCAACAATTAAAACGCCTAAAGAGAGTCCTGAAATAATACGATTACGCCGTGGAAAGTTATGCGCGTTGGCCGCGGTGCCCGGTAAAAACTCACTTACCAATAAACCCTGTGTTAATACTTGCTCTGTAAGTAACTTATGGCGTTTAGGGTAATAAACATCAACACCAGTCCCCAGTACGGCAATGGTTTTACCATTTCCTGCCAGCGCTCCTTTATGGGCAGCACCATCAATGCCACGCGCCATACCAGAGGTTACTGTTATGCCAGCAAGCGTTAGCTGATGTGCAAATTCTGCAGCAATTTCAAGTCCTGTGGTGGTTGCATTTCGACTGCCAACAATCGCAATTTGTGGAGAAGACAGTAAGCTGATATCGCCTTTACAAAAAAGTAATAATGGCGCACTGGCTATTTGTTTTAGGTGTTCTGGGTAGGTGGTATCAAAAATACTAATAACAATAATATGTTGCTGGCTAATAAGCTGTTCATAATGCGCAACTTGCTGCCAATTTGTATTAAGTAAATTGCTTGCTTGGCTCGCTGTTAAGCCCAACATAACCAGCTGGGAATGGGATAAGGAAAACAGCGACTCTAAACTGTGCTGCTTAGAGAGGGCTAATAGCGTTTTTATTCCAAGCCCTTTGCATAAGTAAAAGGCAAGCCAATGGCTTAGCTTGCCAAACGATTGCTCCATGTTCCCTCCTAGAACACCGACTCGCTACTTAATGAATTACTGCCAAATCTCCAATGCGAATTGGGTGCTGATTTTTAGTGATCAGCGCATAACTAACTTTGTCATACACTTTAAAAATAATCATTTCACCAACTTTCTCTGCTGGCATTTTCCAAGTAACGCTATCTTCATCGGTTTCTGAGCCAAATAATTCGCTAGTAGCCGATACCAATTTTTCTAAACGACTTGAATCTTCGGTATAACGCGGGCCTCTGGCACTATCAATCACCTTAGGTGACTGACGTTCAATATCCAGTACATGACCTACTTTAACTTGTTGCTCTGAACCTAAGTTTAGCACCACTACATCCATAGTGCTAAATTCTCTCACCTCGCGCGGAGAGGCAATCACTTGACCCTGCATTGGCTGTTCAGGACGATGCATCTCAAAATATACTGGCAGCATCTGCCCTTCCATTGCAGGTAATAAAAAGTCACCCTGTTTGATCTCACGTTTTACTGATTCAACTCTTACTGAGGCAGGTTCGCCATTGGCCGCATCACCTGTTCTAAATGCACGAGCCATACCCACATAAGATGCTCTACTCGCTAACTCTTCACCGGTATTAGGGTCAGTATAAGGCGCACCTTTATGATAAATAGCATATGCCTGATGACGTTTTAAGTTACCTTTTACATATAAAATATGGTCAATAGTTTGGGTTTTGGTATTTTCGTTGGCGCCCAAAATATAGGGCTTTTCTTTTATGGTATCGCTGTTAATAGCTTGCTCAAACGACAAATACGGTTTAATCAACGCAAGAGGTAAAGTTGTTATCGCATCTTTCCCTTTTGGCGTAATACGTCCCATAGGTGATAGCTTTCGATACGCTTTATTAATCACTAAACGCGGATTACCGTCTGTATCGTAAATTAATGCTAACGCATCTCCCGGATAAATAAGGTGAGGGTTGTCTATTTGTGGGTTCATTTGCCATAGTTCAGGCCATAACCAAGGTTCGTTTAGATATATAGCTGAGATATCCCAAAGCGTGTCACCTTTTTTCACAACATACTGTTTAGGTGCATCTTTTTTTATAGTTAGTACATCTGCCAGCACAGGAAAAGTTGCACCTAATGCAAGTATAATTGCAATTAATGGAGATTTCATTGAGCTTCCTCATAGTGTTTTTTCATTATTATTAACCAAAACCTGTTAAAGGGGAACGTGAATGGCTAAAATAAGAACATACAATACCCTAAATTTAAGCATAAGTGTAAAAGGTAACTATGGCTAGGTTAGAAGTTTTAAGATTTCCAGATGAACGTTTACGTACAATCGCAAAAGAAGTAACTGTTGTTGACGATCAAGTGCGTGAAATTGTCAAAGATATGCTAGAAACTATGTACGATGAAAATGGTATTGGGCTTGCTGCTACACAGGTTGATATTCACCAGCGTATTGTGGTGATCGACGTATCAGAAGAGCGCAATGAACCACTCGTGCTTATCAATCCGCAAATTATCAAAAAAGATGGCTCAACCGTGAGCGAAGAAGGCTGTTTATCAGTTCCTCATTCGTATGCAAAAGTTGACCGTGCAGAAACCGTTACCGTAGCTGCACTGAACGAAGAAGGTAAAGAATTTATTCTTGATGCTGACGAATTATTAGCGATTTGTATTCAGCATGAACTTGATCACCTTCAAGGTAAATTATTTATTGATTATTTATCTCCATTAAAGCGCCAACGCATTCGTAAAAAGCTTGAAAAAGAAGCGAAGTTTGCAGCGCAGTAATAAGCACCTTAGTAAATAATTAGGAAACTCAGTGACACAACCATTACGCATTATATTTGCCGGTACGCCGGACTTTGCTGCACGCCATCTGCAAGCACTCATAAATAGTGAACACCAAATAGTGGGCGTTTACAGTCAACCAGATCGTCCAGCGGGTCGCGGAAAAAAACTAAAAGCCAGTGAAGTAAAAGCGCTTGCATTAGAACATGACCTACCCGTTTTTCAACCGCAATCACTCAAAACAGACGACGCACTTGAAGAGCTAAGCAGCCTCAATGCCGATATCATGATTGTCGTTGCCTACGGTTTAATTTTACCTAAAGCCATTTTAGATGCCCCACGTTTAGGGTGTTTAAATGTACATGGTTCTATTTTACCGCGCTGGCGTGGCGCCGCACCTATTCAACGCGCTATTTGGGCAGGCGATCAGCAAACCGGTGTAACCATAATGCAAATGGATGAAGGGCTAGATACCGGCGATATGCTGCATATTAGCCGCTGCCCTATTGATAGTACTGAAACCAGTGCAAGCTTATACACTAAGCTTGCTGAACTGGGACCTGGTGCATTAATCGATACCATAAATCGTTTAGCTAACGGGGACATAACGCCTGAGCCACAAAACGATGCTGATGCCAATTACGCTAAAAAGCTCTCAAAAGACGAAGCCAACATTGATTGGTCTATGGATGCCGAGCAAATCGAGCGTAACATTCGTGCATTTAACCCATGGCCAGTATGCTTTACCCAAATGCGTGGTAATACGGTAAAAATATACCAAGCAAACGTGGTTGAACAATCAGGCGAAGCTGGCACTGTATTAACAAGTGATAAAAACGGTATCGTTGTGGCTTGTGGTAAACACGCTTTATCTATTGGCGAATTACAACCACAAGGCAAAAAGCCAATGGCAATTAATGATTTTTTAAACGGTCGTAGCCACTGGGTCACACCCGGCACCGTATTAGGCGAAAATAATGAGTAATGTAAGCAATGTCAGAGCGCTAGCCGCTGAAACTTTATATAACGTGGTTGATAAAGGCGCATCGCTTAATCAAGAACTCCCTTTCGCTAGCCAAGGCCTATCTCCTAAAGATAAAGCCTTACTGCAGCAAATTTGCTATGGAGTATTGCGTTACTTACCTAGCCTAGAAAATTATTGCCAGCATTTAGTAGAACAACCGCTTAAAGGCAAACGCCGTATTTTCCAGTTTTTGTTGTATGTGGGCATTTACCAACTACAACACATGCGTGTACCGCCGCATGCAGCAATTAGCGAAACCGTTAATGCGTTACAACAATTACGCGCTCTTGGCTTAAAAGGGCTTATTAACGCCATTTTACGAAGCTTTCAGCGCCAACAAGCTGAGCTTGAAGAAAAAGCCAAACAAATTCCGGTGTGTTTATACAACCATCCAAACTGGTTTATAAAGCAAGTAAAAGAAGCCTACCCAGATAGCTGGGAAGACATTCTAGAAGCTAATCAGCAACAAGCGCCAATGTGGCTTCGAGTGAATCAATCGCAGTTTAGCACCCAAGAATATAGCGAAATGCTAACCGCTAACGATATTGAACATACTCTAAATCCTGATTTTATTGATGGCATTAAACTAAGCAAACCACGCGATGTGTTTTCACTTCCTGAGTTTGATACCGGTGCCTGTTCAGTACAAGACGCGGCAGCGCAGCTTGCTGCACGCTATCTAGACCCACAAAATGGTGATTCAATACTCGATGCCTGCGCAGCGCCTGGTGGTAAAACCTGCCATATTTTAGAGCTTGCCGACGCAGATGTGCTTGCGCTTGATAGCGATGCCACACGCCTAGAACGTGTTAAACAAAACCTAGAACGCATAGGTTTGGGCGCCGACTTACAATGTGGTGATGCATCGCAACCTCACACTTGGTGGGATGAAGAACAGTTTGATCGTATTTTGTTAGATGTACCCTGCTCTGCAACTGGCGTAATTCGTCGTCACCCAGATATTAAATGGTTACGTCGCGCATCCGACATTAACGATTTATCGACCCTCCAAGGCGATATACTCGACAGCATTTGGCCATTGTTAAAGCCAGGCGGTACATTGGTGTATGCAACCTGTTCGGTGCTTCCACAAGAAAACCAACAACAAGTTGCTAAGTTTTTAGCTAATAATGAAGACGCAGAGCATATTCCTTTGCACAGCGAAGACACTAAAACCACACCAGGCTTGCAGTTATTACCAGGCGAAAGTGACGGTTTTTACTACGCTAAATTAGTTAAAAAAGCCTAGGCAACACATTTAGCTACTTCAATTTAGAGGTAGCTAATACTTTGATGTAATTAGTATTAATAATACGGGTACATAATGAAAATAATCATACTCGGTGCTGGGCAAGTTGGCGGCACACTCGCAGAAAACCTAGTGGGTGAACAAAACGAAATAACCGTAGTTGATATCGACGGTAACCGCTTGCGCGAACTGCAAGATAAATACGATTTACAAGGTGTTGCAGGCCACGGCGCCCACCCTGACGTGTTAAGTCGCGCAGGGGCTGAAGATGCCGATATGATTATTGCGGTGACCAGCTCAGATGAAGTTAACATGGTGGCATGCCAAGTTGCCTACAGTATTTTTAATACACCGACCAAAATAGCCCGTATTCGCTCTGAGCAGTATTTAAAATACCGCGAAAAACTCTTTCATAATGATGACTTACCTGTCGATCATTACATAGCCCCAGAAGCACTCGTTACTAAGTATATTCGCCGCCTAATAGACTACCCTGGCGCATTACAAGTACTGCAATTTGCCGATGGCATGCTCTCTTTAGTGGCTGTAAAAGCCTACTATGGCGGCTTATTGGTAGGCTATGCCCTATCTACACTTAAGCAGCATATTCCTAATGTTGAAACTCGAGTGGCCGCTATTTACCGCCAAGGTAAAGCGATAAAACCGTTAGGCACCACCGTAATAGAAGCCGACGATGAAGTATTTTTTATTGCCGCAACCAAACACATTCGTGCGGTAATGAACGAGCTACAAAAGCTGGAACGCTCGTATAAAAAAATCATGATTGCCGGTGGCGGTAATATTGGTGCAGGCCTAGCCCGTTCACTGGAAAGAAACCACAGCGTTAAGTTACTAGAGCGAAGTAAAGAGCGTGCCGAACAGCTTTCTGAAATGCTCGACAACACCGTGGTATTTTGTGGTGATGCATCCGATCAGGAGCTGCTCTCTGAAGAACACATTGAACAGGTTGATGTGTTTATTGCCGTTACCAACGACGATGAAGTAAATATAATGTCGGCTATGCTCGCAAAACGCATGGGGGCACAAAAAACCATGGTGCTTATTCAACGAGGTGCTTACGTTGATTTAGTACAGGGCGGCGAAATTGATATTGCTATTTCACCACAACAAGCGACTATTTCTGCGTTGCTGACTCACGTGCGCCGTGGCGACATTGTAAACGTGTACTCGTTGCGTAAAGGGGCTGCAGAAGCCATAGAAGCCGTTGCCCATGGTGATGAAAATACCTCTAAAGTGGTAGGTCGCGCAATTGCCGATATTAAATTGCCAGCAGGTACCACAATAGGTGCAATTGTGCGAAATGACGATGTACTGATTGCCCATGACGATACAATTATTTTGTCAGGCGATCATGTAATCATGTTCTTAATTGATAAAAAGCACATTAACGTGGTTGAAAAGTTATTCCAAGTTAGCGCAATCTTTTTATAAGTAATTCCTCCTTTTTATTCACAACCCGCTTGTAAGTAAAAAGGAGAACACCTAAAGCTAAATGAAAATCATTATCAAAAGCATTTACTAGCAAAGGAAAATCCATTAGTCTCTTCTTGCTCGATTATCAAGCAGCGACATCTACAGATGTGAAAAGTTAATTTCACGTTTTTAAATAAAAATGGATTTCAAATGATACACCTACTCTCAAAGAAAAATTCTCCCATAACTCATTACACTCTGGTTGGCCTTTTACTTTCAACAGTTTCAACTCAAACGCTCGCCCACACTAGCGAAGGTATCGAAAGGTTAACCGTAATCGGAGAGCAAGCGAAGGGCTATAGAGTTAATTCTATGAGCTCTGCAACTGGCCTTGAGCTATCACATTTGCAAACGCCGCAATCAACGATAGCGATAACAAGCGACTTCATGGCAGACCAACAACTAAATACCGCAATTGAAGCTATAACCAGTGTGACAGGCATAAATGCGCGAGAAGCAGATAATGGTAAGTTTTCTATTTCAGCCCGAGGTATTAGTGTCACCAGCATACTTTATGATGGCATAGCGACCACCTATGACACCCGCTTTAATTATGGAGATAACCTAACCGATACCGCAATTTATGATCGTATCGAAATAGTTAGAGGAGCAACGGGGTTAATGCTGGGCGCGGGTAACCCTTCGGCAGCAATTAACTTGATACGTAAACGCCCAACTGCAAACACTCAAATAAATCTTACTGCTTCATTAGGCTCATGGGACAACTACCGCGCGATGGTGGATGTGTCGGGAAGCATAAATAATAGTGAAAGTATAAGAGGACGAGCTATTGTTGCTTATCAAGATAGACTCTCATATCAAGATCGCTTTTCGCAAACCAGTCAAACATTATATGGCATTATTGAGGCAGATCTTTCTAACAGTACTTTATTGACTCTTGCTGTTGATAATCAATCGACAACCCCTAAAGGAACAATGTCAGGTGGTTTGCCTATTTTTTATAGTGATGGCTCCCGTACAGCTTATGACAGAGATGCTTCAACGGCTCAAGATTGGGCATCTTCTCAAACCGATGCACTTAATGCGTTTATTCGCCTTGAGCATTACTTTAATGCTAACTGGCAGCTAACCGCTAATTATGTCTATGGTGATAACGACCTAAACTATGATGTGTTTTGGGTAAAAGGAGAGCCCGATCCTATAAACAACACTGGAATGATGCCAGGTTCTATAAACTATATTGATGCAAACAGAACGCAGGATACCTATGAGGTCGAACTCAATGGTCGGTTTAATTGGCTGGGCCAAAGTCACCAACTGCTATTTGGTTATAATACCCAAGAGCAACAGTTTTCGACCCCTTATTATGCTAGCCAACAAAGTGACTATGTTATCGGCGATTTCACTGACTCTAGTTATAGCATTGCAAAACCAACTTGGCAGTCAGAAGCCGCTTACGGCTCTTATGGCACAACTAAACAAGATGCGCTTTATGTTGCTGCACAACTAAATATAACCAATGCCTTGTCTTTAATTGTTGGAAGCCGGTTAAATCAATGGCAAACCAAACACGATAATTTTGGTCGCATGCATGATTACAAAATAAGTGATGAACTAACTAATTATTTTGGAGCAACTTATGAACTAACACAGAGTTGGGCTTTGTATGCTAATTACACTGATATTTTTACACCACAAAGTCGAGTTGATAAAAATGGCAATTATTTAAGCCCTATTGAAGGTAAGAATTATGAACTTGGCATAAAAGCTTCTGTACTTGATGAACGTTTAGACATATCCCTTTCTGGATTTAAAATTTATCAAGATAATGTGGGCGAGTACACGGGCGATACCATTGCAGAAACACTTCAGGCCATCTACAAGCCCATTAACGGCACATTAACTCAAGGCTACGAGCTAGAAATCAACGGAAAATTAACCGATAACTGGAACGCTTATTTTGGCTATACCCATAGTAAAGGCGAAAAACCGGATAATACGGTATTAAATACCACCAACCCAAACGATCAATTTAAACTTTTTACTAGCTATCAACTCTCAGGTGCATTAGACAATCTAAAATTGGGTGGAGGCTATCGCTGGCAAAGCAACAGCTATGACGAAGTTAAAAACCCTGTTTATGGCGCTGTTGAGGTAAACCAGCCTAGCTATGGTATTGCAAGCCTAATGGCAAATTATCAAATGAATGAGCAGTTATCTGTTAGTCTAAATATCGATAACTTATTTGATAAGCATTATTACAGTCAAATTGGGTTCTATAACCAATATCGTTATGGTAAGCCAAGAAGCTTCTCTCTCCAACTTAAATATAGCCTCTAACAAGCACAAAAAAGCCGCTGACTATTAAGCGGCTTTAGTGGAGTATGATGGGTTAATACTTATTGTACTCTTGCAAACTCTTCTTTAGAAAGTTCACCATTTCCGTCGGTATCTAAATCATCAAAAATGTTCATTAGTTGTTTATTAGCGGCGGCTTCCTGCTGGCTAATTACACCATCGCCATTACTATCAAAAGAGGCAAAATCTACCGCTGCATAAGCTGCTGATGATGACGCTAATACTAAAATCGCAAGTGTTGTGTTTATTGCTTTCATAATAAGTCTCCTATAAGAGAGAAATCCTTTTCTGAGATCCCTGTGCAATGAAAAAAGTCAAAAATTAAAAGTTTGCAAACTCAGCTTTAGAAAGCTCACCATTACCGTCAGTATCCAGCTCAGTAAATGCGGCTGTTAAATCAGCGTTTACAGCGGCTTCGCTTTGACTAATAGCACCGTTACCATCAGTATCAAGCATGTCAAAGTCGCTTGCTGCAAAAGCAGCTGATGAAGAAGCTAGCGCGATAAGTGCAAATGTTTTATGTAATGTTTTCATAATTTAATCCTTCAAAATGTAATGCAATGGTCTATCAAAAAATTGTGTCTGGCTATCACGGTCCTTGTTATTCTCTTTCATAGGCTTCCTTGCCTATTTAGGTTGTCTTTGGCAACTCAGAATATACTTAGCCTTGCCTTATGCTTTCGAAAATTCTTCTTTTGATAGCTCACCGTTTTGGTCAGTATCAAGCTCTGAGAACATGCTCATTAATTTTGCATCAACCGATGCTTCGCTTTGGCTAATAGCACCGTTGCCATCGGTATCTAGTGTGTCGAAGTCGCTCGCTGCAAAGGCTGCTGACGAAGAAGCAAGAGCGATAAGTGCAAATGTTTTGTGTAATGTTTTCATAATGAGTATTCCTTAAAATCGTTTAAATAATGAGGGAGCTTTTAACTCCCAAAACTTTAATAGCTTAGGGTTATGCTTTAGAGAACTCTTGTTTTGATAACTCACCGTTTTGGTCAGTATCAAGCTCTGAAAACATGCTCATTAATTTTGCATCAACCGATGCTTCGCTTTGACTGATTGCGCCGTTGCCGTCAACGTCTAGCGTGTCAAAGTCGCTTGCTGCAAAAGCGGCTGATGAAGAAGCCAATGCGATAAGTGCTAAAGTTTTATTAATGCTTTTCATAATCTATCTTCCTTCAAAGTTTATGTTTTATGCGATTAAGTGTTTTACTTTAAATCACGTTTCGTTCAATACAGCCTGACTATTACAACTTCGATGCCAAAAATATAAAAACCATAATTTTCAATACATTAACCAGCAACTAGCTGAAAATGGCGCTATTTAACTCGTTATTTTGTTGCTTTTTAGCAACAGTAGATAAGGCAATAAAATTAAAACAATAAAAATCAAAGAGTTGAGTTTAGGGAAAACCCCACACAGTCGGTGAGCAACCGCTAAAAAAGAGGATTAAATAAACAAAAAGGAAGGTGAGTTGAGTTTAATTTTGTTATAAACAAAAAAATTAGAATAAAAAACATATTTAACTAATTGTTTTTAATGAATTTATAAAATAAATTTGAAATGGCTTTTAAAAATAACAACAACACATGGCTATTTGTTGCAAAAGAGCGAAAATGTTAGAGCTTGTTGATATTTTAGAATTGTAAAATGTTTAGCGTCGAAAGATAACTGGTCTTATACAATTTCAACTTCAAGTGCATTAGGGTCAATGAAGTGATCCCCCATCAGGGCTTTCATTTGCTCTTCACTGGCAAATAATCGAATTCCGCAATATATGCCCTTAGCATGTTTTTTCACACTGCATATTTGCCCTTCGTGCTTTGTATCTTCATCAAACACTACGATGCAACGCATATCTTTAATGTCGTCGATTTCTTGGGTTGTTTTAATATCAAACATAACACCCGTTAACGAAATATCTTTTATAACACCTTCAAAGGAAGGGCGATCATCCGATAATTTTAACTTGGCTGGAAACAGCGTCGGTATACGCGCTTGCGAGCGCAGTTCAAATAGCTGTACTTGTGAAGGATAGTCGATAAACAATAACTTAGCCGGGTGAGATGCTACAGACATAAGCTGCTGACGAAACGCTAAAACATGCCCACCACTGCCCTCTATAAGCGCTCTTACCACCACCATCACACCATCGCGTAAATAATCACTTGCCATGGGGAGCCGTTTTGCATTGGGGTAATTTAAAACAATAAACTTATTTTCTAATAAGCCTATAAACTCTGTTTTTACGCGTCGGCTACTCGTGGGGGTGAGGATTTCTAAATCAACTATGCCACCCGTGACGATTTGGTTTAACTTTTCCAAATTGGTTTTTCGCATATTTCCTTCCTGATATTTATAACGTTATCCACGCCAAAATGTTGGGGTAAATAGCACAAGTAAGGTAAATATCTCTAAACGACCAAATACCATTGCCACGGTTAATATCCATTTTGCAGTATCGGTAATAGCGCCATAATGAGAAGCAACATCTCCTAAACCAGGCCCAAGGTTATTTAAACACGCTGCCGTTGCTGAGAATGCCGTTATATTGTCTAACCCGGTGCCCATTAACGCTAACATAATAATAATAAAGACTAGTGCATAAGCCGAGAAAAACCCCCATACCGCTTCAACTACTTTATCTGGTAGCGCCTTTCGTCCTAACTTTATAGAGTATATAGCTCGAGGATGCACTAAGCGGTTTAGCTCTCGCACCCCTTGTAGATAAAGTAAAAACACGCGCACTACTTTCATACCGCCGCCAGTTGAACCAGCACAGCCACCAATAAAACTAGAGAATATTAATAAAATAGGTAAAAACAAAGGCCAAGCAGAAAAGTTATCTGTGGCAAATCCTGCGGTGCTGCTTATAGATACAGCTTGAAACAATGCCTGATCGAGGGTTTCATCGCCATTGGCATAAACATCGTGAGATGAAAGTACCGTGAAACAAATCACCACCAGCGCGAGCTGAATACATAGAAACACTTTGAATTCAGGGTCACGAATGTAGACACTAATATTACGACTCGCTACAGCAGCATAATGCAGAGAAAAGTTAATGGCTGCGATAATTAAAAAGAACACACAAATAAAGTTAATTACTGGGCTATCAAAATGCCCCATTGAAGCGTCATAAGTAGAAAAACCACCAATAGCCACCGTAGAAAAAGCGTGGCAAATTGCATCAAACCAATTCATGCCAGCGCTCCAATACGCCAAAGTACATGCAAGGGTAATAGACACATAAATATACCAAAGGTGTTTAGCGGTGTCGGCTATACGCGGGGTCATTTTGGAATCTTTAACGGGGCCTGGAATCTCAGCCCGATACAACTGCATACCACCTACGCCAAGCATCGGCAGGATTGCTACCGCTAATACAATGATCCCCATACCACCAAACCACTGTAATTGTTGGCGATAAAACAATACCGATTTAGGCAGATACTCTATACCGGTCAGCACGGTAGCCCCTGTTGTGGTTAAGCCAGAAAAAGCTTCAAACACGGCATCGGCTAAAGAGAGGTTGGGTTCTTGTAAAAATACCAGCGGTAAGGAGGCAAACGCGCCTAGTACTAGCCAAAACAGAACCACGATTAAAAAGCCTTCGCGGGCTTTTAAATCGCCATGCTCATGCCTATTTGGGTAATAAGCCATTAAGCCAATAACAACACTGAATATAAAGGCTAAAACAAACGGCACCCCTCCACCATCTTTATAAATTAAAGACACTAGCGCTGGTGGCACCATAGTAATACTGAATAGCGCAACCAATTGGCCAAGAATTTTTATGATGGTACGAAATTGCATTGAGCGTATCGCTTTTTTATTAGTAAATTAAAATAACTACTGTATGACTCGAAATTTAATGTTTAATCATTAAATGGGATGAATGTAAGACTATTACTCTTTGATTGTTAACTCAACTGCGCCGTGGCTTAAATCAAAAATATCTTTGATGGCTTGCTGCGCTTGGCGACTATCAATGGTAATAGTCCACTCAATATTTGCAGTAAACTGCTTTTCAATATTAAGTACCTGAAAGTTCGTTTTTAAATGTTGCTCTATCGCCCCTTGCATACTGTATTCACTAAAGCCCACCAGCTCAGCGCTCGGCACTTTCACCACGGTTTGTAGTTTTGCTAAGGCATTATTGAGTGAACCACCATAAGCACGCACCAGCCCACCCGTACCGAGCTTTATACCTCCAAAATAACGTGTTACCACAGCGGTCACTTCACCTAAGCCTGAGCCCACTAGCACATTAAGCATGGGTTTACCTGCGGTGCCATTGGGCTCCCCGTCATCAGAAAAACCATAAACATGGCTGCCACCTGGGTTACCTGCAACATGTGCCCAACAATTGTGACGTGCATCACTGTATTTTTCTTCAATATTTTTAATAAAGGCTTTCGCAGCATTTAGATCGGGCGTGTGACCTATATGAACGATAAAGGTACTTTTTTTAATTTCTTCTTGATGAAATACAGCTTCGGCTGGGTATTTATATTCAGACATAGCACTTACTTAGGCTTTAATTAAAAAAAATGGGGCCAAAAGGCCCCTTTGTATCCGTTTATTTTAGCGCGTATTGACTAACTCGTCTTTAATAAGGATTTAGTCGAGTAATAAATTACGCGTCATATTTTCTAGGCTATCTTCGTGAACAATAATATTGTCCTCGATACGAATACCGCCAAAAGGTTTAAACGCCTCGACCTTTTCCCAGTTAATAAACTGCTTATTGTCTGTTTGTGCTAAATCACCTAATAAAGAGTCAATAAAGTACAAACCTGGCTCAATAGTAAATACTTGGTTTTTCTCAATTAAGCGAGTACAGCGCAAGAATGGATGACCCTCTGGTGGCGCTTGATGTGCCCCTGTTTCATCACGCATAAAACCACCCACATCGTGAACCTGTGCACCTAAATGATGCCCTAAGCCATGCGGGAAGAAAGTTGAGGTAATTTGACGCTCAACAATTTCGGCTGCAGGTAGTTTAACAATATCAAAATCACTTAATAGCTGAGCAATACGGTTATGACAATCAATATGCAGATCGCCATACAGTAAACCTGGCTTTAAGCTTTTTCCTAACTCAATTTGGTGCGCTGTCATAGCGTTAACTAAGTCAGCAAACTCACCCTGCTTTTTAAAGTCGTAGGTACGGGTAATATCCGCAGCGTAACCATTAAAATTAGCGCCCGCATCAATTAAAAATGAATTATGCGTTTGTGGTGCTTTTGGCTCAAAATGGGTGTAGTGCAAAATAGCGCAGTTTTCGTTAAGTGCCACAATATTGCCATATGGCATTTCGTTTTCACTTTGGCGCGTTGCCATTAAGTAAGCTTGCTGAATATCAAACTCGCTACCACCATTAAAAAACGCATCACGCGCTGCTTTATGGCCATCAACCGCAATACGATTCGCATTACGTAAACATTCAAGTTCATATTGCGTTTTATAAGCACGGTGGTAATGAATATAGTTAAGTACTGGCTCAGGGTTCATAATACTAAAGCCAAGTGCTTGTGCTACTTCGAGGTATTCACCAATGTAGGCAAATTTAGCTTTATCGTAAGGTAGTAGCTTTTCAACCTGATCGGGTTGTAATAACAATTCAATATCGAAGTATTCTGCCCAAAAATCTCTTGGCTCATCAGGTACTTTATGCCAAAAATCAATTGGGCGATAAAAAATAAGTTTTGGCTTATCGCTACCATTTACCACAATCCAGCAATGTGGATTATCAATAACCGGTAGCCACGCTTTAAAATGAGGGTTAACTTTAAACGGGTAATACATATCATCTAAAAATTGGCGCTTAGCTTGGCCTGAATGAATGACTAATCCTTCTAACCCTTCTTGCTCACAAATAGTACGTGTACGCTGCTGCAATGTTGCAATATGTTCGGCGTATAAAACGGCTAATTTTTCCATAATAAACCCATCTGTTAAATTTAACTTGCTTTGAGTCTACCACTTATACACAAAGCGCTCAAAAAAGAGGGATACTTACTGTGTAAATATCCCTCTGTGGTTGTAGATTTATTTTTACTATCCGCCCATCGTCATTTCTAATATGGGGGCTAGAAGGTTTCCCTCCCGACCAAGGCGAGTATGATAAACCTGCCGATAAGCAAATACATTTTTTACATAATCTCGGGTTTCTCTGTAAGGAATAAGTTCAACCCATAGCTCAGCCGGCATTGCTTCTTCTGGTAACCAACGCTTAATACGATGATACCCAGCGTTATAAGATGCTGTAGCTAACACCTCATTGCCGTGGTTTTTCTTTTTTAAATACTGTAAATAACGAGTCCCAAGACGAATGTTGGTTTTTGGTTGATACAAACGACGATTAGAAACCGTGCCTTTATTAATATACTTTGCCGTACTCGGTAATAGCTGCATTAACCCGCGTGCATTTGCATGGGAGCGCGCATCAGGTGCAAATGAGCTTTCGCGACGTGCTATAGCAATACTCCAAGTTAGGTCAATTTTGCTTCGCTTGCTGTAACGCTCAAACATTTCTTGAAATGCAAAAGGGAAACGCAAATCCACATAATCCCATGCTTTTATTTTTGCTAGGGTGAATATAGTACTATCAAACCAATCCAGCTCGGCTGCAAGTACCGACGCAGCTAATTTTTCATCATCAGCTGAGGTATCAGTTAAATAATTCCACTCGCGTCGAGCAGCAGTAAAGCGCTCTAACTCATACAAAGCTTTGGCACGCTTAAAGCCCGGTGCATTACTCACTCTTGTTACTAAAGCTTGATTTACATTAACGGGCAACTCATTTAAATCAACCGGTATGCCCAAACGTGCAGCGGCTAAAAAGCCGTAATAATCACGATTAGCGGCCACTTTAGTCCAAATTGCCTTGGCTTTTTCATGATCTGCGCGTTTGTCATAACTATAAGCAAGCCAATACTGTTGCCCTAAGCTAAGATTTTCTTTACCTGTAAAAAATGCCGCAATTCCCTCCCAATCTTGGGTTTTGAGTAGATTAGCTAACTGCCATTGCATTAATTTACGATCTTGGCGCTCTTTGGGTACTTTATTTAAATAGAAGCTCGCTTGGCTATGGCCGCTCGACGCCAATGAAAGCGCAAAGGTATAATATACATCCGCTTTTTCATCATCAGTGTAATCAAATAACCCCTCAATTTTTTGCCATGCCTTTAATGCCAACTCTTTATCACGCCAAATTAAACGCTTAATACCGTAAAGCGCTATTTCACCCTCTTTCACTGTTTTGCGCTTATAACGGTATAACCCCGCCGCTGCACTTGGGTCACGTCTTACTTTTGAGTATAAATCGGCTAAGTAGCGCTCATTGGCTGGCAACAATGTTTTTAAATAAGGCAGTAAACGATAAGACCCACCTTGTGCCGCTAAAGTGACACGTTGCCAAACAACATCGGGCGTTAAATAACCATTTTGACGCCAGCGTTTAAAAAGGCCATCGCATTCACTTGGCTGCGACTCACCCACTGTCCATAAGTCGGTTACCTGATTGAGTATTGCTTTTTTAGGCGCACCAAGATCAAGCTGAAAAGTAAGGTGGGTACAAGTAAGCTCACTGTCAGAGGTTTCACGGTAGTTTTTAATAAACGCTGCTTTTTGATTTCTGCGTTTTAAATAGTTTAACCATGCTTTACGCACTGGCCACTCTAATGGCGTATGTTCATAAATAGTGAGAAAATTTTCTATCTCTGTTTGGTGGGCTAAGCTTGGGTAACGTTCCCAATAGGCTTTTTCAACATACGGTTTAAGCGGATGAGACAATGAATCCACCGCTTCTTTAAAATTTTGATAATTGCCATAGCGCGCCTGTTTTTCAGCGTCTAAAAATGCATCAATATCAGTTTTCGCGTTGGCAGAGGGGAAAGAGAAAAATAGAGTCGCTGCCGCTACGCTTAATAAGTATTTTTTCATAATGTCCTTTAGGGCATAGTAACCTTCAAGGCTGACGAAGTGTGGCGAAGAGTAAGTAAACAACAGCACATACACAGCTGTACTATTTATTCTAATAAAACCCAAGCTATGAACACTAAGACAGCGCAATAAAATGAATAAAGAAAACTTTCAAACCCACCTTAGCACCAAACCAGCTATATTTTAACCAGACGTTTGTAACCAAGATAAATTTTTCGTTGCATTTTTAATTTAAAGCAAGCACACTGGTCTGAATATGAACTCATCGTACCAGTCTTAGTTCATCAACTAGGGAGAATAATAATGTTATATAAAAGCGATTCCTTTGAAGTTAGCTTCGTGAAGGAAAACATCGCCGAGTTTAAGTTTTGTGCTACAGGTTCTGTAAACACATTATCACAACAAACTCTTTCAGATTGCGCGGCAGCATTAAAAGAATTAGCCGCTAACGCTGATATTAAAGGCATGATTTTTACCAGTGATAAAGACCACTTTATTATTGGTGCAGATATCTTCGAATTTTTACCTACTTTTACTAAACCTGAAACAGAATTAGTAACGTGGATCAAAAATGCAACTGACGTTTTTGATGCAATTGAAGATTTACCATTTCCAACACTAAGTGTTATAAACGGCTTGGCGCTTGGCGGCGGCTGTGAGTGGGCACTTGCTACCGATTATCGTGTTGCAAGTGACTCAGCAAAAATGGGTTTACCAGAAGTTAAATTAGGCATAATGCCTGGATTTGGCGGTACAGTGCGCCTTCCGCGCATTGTTGGCGCCGATAACGCGATGATGTGGATCACCACAGGTAACGAAAATCGCGCAGCTGATGCCCTTAAAGTAGGTGCGTTTGACGCAGTAGTTAGTGCCAACAAACTACAAGAGTCAAGTATAGCAACATTAGAATTAGCGATTGCTGGCAAGCTAGATTGGCAAGCAAAACGCGCTGTAAAATTACAACCGCTTAAATTAAACCGTGTTGAGCAAGGCATGAGCTTTGCAATGGCAGAAGGTATGGTAATGGGTAAAACCAAAGGCCACTATCCTGCTCCAGTTATGGCCGTTCGCACTATTAAAGCAGCAGCAAACTGCTCACGCGCAGAAGCAATGGCAATTGAAAATGCCAACTTTGCAAAGCTTGCTCGTACCAACGAAGCAGCCGCGCAAACAGGTATCTTTTTAGCGGATCAATACATTAAAGGTAAAGCACGTAAATTTGCTAAGCACAGCGATGTAGAAATTAAACAAGCTGCTGTATTAGGCGCAGGTATTATGGGCGGCGGTATTGCATACCAATCTGCTTATAAAGGTACACCAATCATAATGAAAGACATCCAACAGGATGCACTTGATTTAGGTATGGGTGAAGCGTCTAAGCTATTAGGTGCAAAAGTTAAGCGCGGCCATATGCCAATGGAAAAAATGCTAGCAACGCTTAGCAAAATCAAACCGACGCTTAATGATGCAGACCTACAAAACGCCAACATTATTGTTGAAGCGGTAGTAGAGAACCCTAAAGTGAAGCAAGCCGTACTTGCTGATCTTGAAAAGAATATGCCTGAAGGCACTGTGCTCACGTCAAATACATCGACTATTTGTATTGACCTACTTGCAGAAGCACTTGAAAAACCAGAAAACTTCTGTGGTATGCACTTTTTCAACCCAGTACCAAAAATGCCATTAGTAGAAATTATCCGTGGTGCAAAAACCTCAGATAAAACCATTAATGCCGTAGTTGATTACGCACTTAAACTAGGTAAATCGCCGATTGTTGTTAACGATTGCCCAGGCTTTTTTGTAAACCGTGTTTTATTCCCTTACTTTGCAGGCTTTAGCAAATTAGTGGTTGAAGGCGCTAACTTTGCAAAAGTAGATAAAGTCATGGAAAACGTATTTGGCTGGCCTATGGGTCCGGCTTACCTACTTGATGTAGTCGGTATTGATACTGCTTTCCATTGTACTGGCGTAATGGCAGACGGCTTCCCTGAACGTATGGCGCGTGCAGAGAAAGATCCAGTGACTGTTTTTGCTAACGAAAAACGTTTTGGTCAAAAGAACAAAGCAGGTTTTTACAAGTATGAAACAGACCGTCGCGGTCGTCTTAAAAAATCGCATGACCAAACAGCGATTGAACTACTCGCACCAATTACAGACGCACCAAAAGAATTTGATAAACAAGAAATCATTGACCGTTGTATGATCCCAATGATCAACGAAGTGCTACTTTGTTTACAAGAAGGCATTGTTGCTTCTCCTCAAGAAGCTGATATGGCACTTGTATACGGTGTTGGTTTCCCTCCATTTAGAGGCGGCGCGTTCCGTTACTTAGATCAAACAGGTTTAGCTAACTTTGTTGCAGCAGCAGACAAATACGCTCACCTAGGTGCGATTTACCAAGTATCAGAGCAAACTCGCAAGTGGGCTGAAGAAGGCCGTGTTTTCTATAAGGTGGAAGGTTAATATCATGAATAATCCAGTAATTGTAGATTGTATCCGCACACCAATGGGTCGCTCAAAAGGCGGCGTATTTAAAAACAAACGTGCAGAAGACTTAAGCGCTCATTTAATGAAAGGCTTATTAGAACGTAATCCAGCAGTTGACCCTGCGTCAATTGACGATATTTATTGGGGTTGTGTACAGCAAACTTTAGAGCAAGGCTTTAACGTTGCACGTAACGCATCTCTACTTGCAGGCATTCCACATTCAGTGCCAGCAACCACAGTGAACCGTTTATGTGGCTCATCAATGCAAGCATTGCATGATGCTGCTCGCGCTATTATGACTGGCGCTGGCGATACTTACCTAATTGGTGGTGTTGAGCACATGGGCCACGTACCTATGACTCACGGTAACGACTTTCACCCAGGCTTAGCTACATCAATTGCACAAGCATCTGGCTCTATGGGTTTAACTGCTGAGTACCTTGCTACTATTCACGGTATTAGCCGTGAGCAACAAGATGAGTTTGCTTACCGCTCGCATCAACGTGCACATGCTGCAACAGTTGAAGGGCGTTTCCGCCGCGAAATTTTAGCAATGGAAGGTCACGATGCTGACGGTTCACTTATCCTTGTTGAAGATGATGAAGTAATTCGCCCTGAAACAACCGTTGAAGGCTTATCGCAACTTCGTCCAGTATTTAACCCTGCTACGGGTTCTGTTACAGCGGGTACGTCTTCAGCACTTTCTGATGGCGCATCAGCTATGTTAGTGATGAGCGAAGAAAAAGCAAAAGAACTTGGCTTACCAATTCGTGCATATATTCGCGCGATGGCCGTTGCCGGTTGCGATCCATCAATCATGGGTTACGGCCCAGTACCAGCAAGTAAAAAAGCATTGGCACAAGCTGGTATTACTATTGATGACATCGATGTTGCTGAACTTAACGAAGCATTCGCAGCACAATCATTACCCGTACTTAAAGACTTAGGTTTAGCGGATGTGGTTGACGAAAAAGTGAATTTAAATGGCGGCGCTATCGCACTGGGTCACCCGCTGGGTTGTTCGGGTTCGCGTATTAGCACCTCACTTATTCACTTAATGGAAGACAAAAACGCAAAATACGGTTTAGCGACTATGTGTATTGGTTTAGGCCAAGGCATCGCAACTGTATTTGAACGTGTTCAAGACTAATTAGTGTTGAATATGTAAAACCAGCTTGGTGATTAAAAAGGCGAACTAGCGCAAGTTAGTTCGCCTTTTTTATGCCACCCGCTTTTGCAGGTTTAAAATGAATAATGTGATCGGGTGCATTAAATTTATTTCAGGTTATCTATTAATAAGTTGAGCTGTTTTGTTATACGTAAAATAGTTAACCAACAGCTTTATTTGCGCTAAACTACCCGACCTAACCAAGCCACGACTATTTTTGCAGGTAATTTTTATGAGCTTTGATAACCCCGATCACCAATTAGATGCTACCGGCCTTCGCTGCCCAGAACCTGTGATGATGGTGCGCGCTGCTATTCGCAAAATGAGCGAGGGTGAAACACTGCTTATTATTGCCGACGACCCTTCAACCACCCGCGACATCCCCAGCTTCTGCACCTTCATGGATCACACGTTGGTGGCTAAAGAAGTCGATTCAGTACCGTATAGATATTTAGTGAAGAAAGGGCTACCCTAAACCTTTTGTTGCTTTTTCATTTTATTTAAAACTTTAACCAAGGCTTCAATGAGCTGATTGATCATTCCAATTTTTATTCCACTCTTTTGAAATGTGACTTTACTTAACTCGTTTTTCAACCTCTGTAAAAAGTCAAATTCATCCATTAACCAATCGGTAAGGTTTGCTTTATATCTATCAGTAATGAAATCGCTGTAAAGGTAAATTTGCTCAACAGTCCAGTTTTCTGATACAGCTTTAGCAAAGCATTCATGATCTTTTAAGGTGGAAAATATACTAATAGTTCGATACTCATTATATATTTTCATATCAACTTCCTTTGTCCAGCCCCTGTGGATCTCCTTTTCAATAGCATCAATGGCTTTCAATTCATTAGTTTTCTTAACTTCAGCCAATATACTTTCAAACTTTTGGTTTAACTCTTTGCTCCCGAACTGCTCAAGTTGATATCCGAACCTTCCACTTACCGGAACCGGAGTTTTAAATTTTTTTGGTAGATACTGCTCTAAAATACTTTTTATAGGAGGCTTGCCATCAATGGATATGCCTTTAACACTTTCAATAAACTTATATTTAAATAGCTCATTTATAACATCAACAGAATTAAACCAACGTAATAATTCAGGTTCCTTTTCCTTAATTATATTTACAAGCTGGTTTACATAATCAGGTATTTTTTCTTCATCCGCTTCTGTTAGGATTGTAATCCCCCTCTTCAATAATAAGTCGATAGTTAAAACTTGGACTGGATAATATTTTTGTAAAACCTCTTCTATACTGAATGTCTTACAGAAAGCTATGTGCTCAACCAATAATTGAGATTCTATTTGCGGAAGGTTTAGATGCTCCTCAATATTACTGACATTAGCTTTATCTTTCTTCTCTGTATCAAAACCTGGAATTTTAAAGTTTATATTTTCTTTTGACTGAGATTTTATTTTTTCAACATTACAACCTAACTCCATTTGCATGAAATAAATTTTCATCACATCACCAAACAAAGCTTTTCTACCTTCCAAAATATCTAGGTTACTTGAACTATCATCACTTTCTATTTCCTCAATTAAAGAAC
>NZ_JASDDA010000050.1:0-27895 GCF_030407645.1 Pseudoalteromonas sp. APC 3495
TCTAATATCGGATTTTGAAGCCATGGAAAGATCAGTCAAGTGATCATAAAAATATTCTTAACTGATCTGCATTAAGCTACGGCTGGTTTTTTTATGCGAACTTAAAAACGAGAACAGCCTTAATAACTTCAACGCTAATAATAATCAGAAGCCAAAAAAAGCGAGTTTGGTTAAGTGTATTGAGTAGTTGTGGTAAGTCATCGGCGTTGGGAAGACGCTCTACACCGACACGCATTTTATTAAAACGCTGTGTATTATAAATAGCAGGCCCACCAAGTTGTACCCCCAAAGATGCAGAACATACACTAAGTAACCAGCCTGTATTGGTTTGATAGAAGTGTCGGCCATAATGCTTAATATAATGCATGCTTTTTTTACTGGCCTTTAGTGAGGCAATTGTCAGCGCGAGTAAACGTATGGGAATGTACTCAACAATAAAAAGAACCAGTTTAAGCGGCATCAAAAAAGAGCTGTTTGGGGCTATATCACTTCGCCACGCCTGTTGAATTAAAGTGATTAAACGATAGGCGAGAGCGGCGACGGGGCCCAATACTAAAAATATGAAAATTACTACAAAGTAATGACGCGCCGTTCTAAGTATGACACTTTCCATAATGGCTTTAATGATCCCGGGGCTTGAAAGTGCATTAACTTCACGGGCTACTAGTGGCTTTAATAATTCGCGTGCTGTCGATTTTTGATTTTTTTTGACTAGCCTAGCTATGCGTATCGCTTTTTTATTCAGGCTACTGTTTTCTAGGCATAAATATAAAATAAGACCTGATAACAGCTCGGGGTAAAAGGCAAGCTGAAGCAGTAAAACTACAATAATAAGCACAGTACTAAGTATAAGCGTACTTGCCATTGAGGCTGCTAAATAATGATATTGCTTGGTGTCTGTTTTTTTATAAATACGCTGGCTTATAGCGCTAAAAATAGCAGAGAGTATGTGGTTAGGGTGATACCAACTTACTAAAGGTAAAAAGCGCTCAGCAAGGAGCGCACAAATAAATACAATAAAGTCCAAATGATTTTGAACAATATTATTGAGCATTTACAGCGTAACCGCCGTTAATTTCTCAAGTAAAGCTACGACCATTTTTGATGAATTTATAGAGGCTGTTTCTAAGTATTCTTCAAATGATTGCGGCGACTCTTTGCCTGCAATATCAGACATTGAGCGAATAACAACAAATGGTGTATTAAGTGCAAAACACGTTTGCGCAATTGATGCACCTTCCATCTCTACTGCTAGCATTGTAGGGAAGTCACTGCGTGCTTTTTCAATACGAACAGGGTCGCACATAAACGAGTCGCCAGTGCAAATTAAACCAACAAGGGTTTTTACTTCACTAATTTGTGCAATTGTTTGCTCGGCTGCTTCTACAAGTTTAGGGTGAGCAGTAAAACCTGCTGGCATTTGTGGTACTTGGCCAATTTCGTAACCAAACGCTGTTACATCAACATCGTGATGACGTACTTCAGATGAAATTACTACATCGCCAACGTTTAGTGATGGGTCGAATCCACCGGCAGAGCCAGTGTTAATAACACAATCTGGATTGAAGTTATCGATAAGTAATGTGGTTGCGATTGTCGAAGCGACTTTACCTATACCTGATTGCACTAAAGTGACGGTATTGCCTGCAAGCTCGCCTGTGTAAAAAGTAAAACCAGCCTTGGTTAAAACTTGTGGATTTTGCATCGCCTCGCGCAAAATTTTAACTTCTGGCTCCATTGCGCCAATAATACCAACATTCATAGTGTTAAATTCCTGAGTTTGAATACGGTGATTATACTGCAAAAAATAACGTGGGGTAAAACAAACAAAAATGCGAGCTTAAAAAGCCCGCACTTTATAAACTTATTGATTATATTTCAGCAAGGGCTGTTGATTGTGCCTTTGCTTGAGAAGGAGATAGTACCGCCGGTTTATGAACTCTAGCGCGCGTAGGTCGTGAAGGTTTAGATGCCGCTGGCTTACCTAATTTAAACATAATTGCATCGCGTACTTCGCTTGGGCGGTAGCCTGCCTTCACTTTCATACGAATATGTGGAATACCTGCGGCTTCCAATGCGCCATTAACAAACCAGTCGCGCTGTGCTTTGTGGCCATCTTTATTGGCGTTATTAACTAAGTCAACCGCAGCCACTATGGTCATTTTTTCTTTATCTACTAAAACAAAGTCGAGCTGCTTATTTTTTGCTTTAGCCATTGCCGCACGTTTAGATTTAACAGACAGGCCTTGTTTACAGTCAATCACATCGATTAGTTTAACGCGACTAACAATTTTATATTGATCGCCAACAGCGCGCTCTAATAAATTCAGAAATGCCCCTTCTACTTGGGTAAATACACTTTGCTTACGAGTAAAAGGATAAGGGTTTCCGCCGTCATCATTAAATTTTGACGCAACGACAGATGCCCCAACAACTAGCACTAATATTAATAATAAAGCGAATTCCATACGGTAACTCCATAACAACAAATTGACACTGCTTTTCTAAAGCAATTTATGTGCCCAAATAGTTGTTATGGTTGTTTTATTAACGAATGGGGATGAGCACTATTATGCTTTATAGCCGCCTTCAATACCTTTTACGGCAATCGCAACTGCATCATGAGCATGTAAAGACTCATAATGGTTAATTTGCAGGAAGTAATCGCTAAACTCTTTTGACTCTAACGTCGTTTTAATTTTTCGTGCTGCGTCTTCACAAAACATTAAATTTTGACCGTTTAAGCGAGCAAACTCTTGTTCGTCTTCACGTTTTACCGCAGCTTGTACTGGTGTTTTTAGCTCATCTTCTAGTAAGTTTATTAAGTTAACCACATCAAACTGTTCAATGTTATTTGCTAATTTAACTTTAACATTAGCAATTGAACGCTGTGAATGCGGGGTTGCTACAATGCCTTGAGTTGTTCCAAGCCACTCTAAAACTTCTGATTGAGTGAGTGTTTCTTGAGAAAACTTTTCGCTGAATGCGTTTTGAATTAATTGGCGAGCCAGTGCTGCAGAGCAGGGGCAAGTTGATGAATAAGTCACATCAACGCTGAGCTCAAAACTAATAACGCCTTGATTTATAGTGCTGGTAAGTACAATGGGATAGCTTTTCCAACCTGCTTTACCACTAAGTAATGACTTACGGCGTAGCGGCAATTCAAATTTAAATTCAATGTGTGCTTTATCACTTAAGCCTTCATGACTGGTGATAAAGGTATCTAAGGCTTGTGCTAAGGTTTGTGGATTGACCTGTTGCTCAGTTGAGAGGTGATCCAACGCTAAAAATAGTCGCGACATATGAATGCCTTTAGCATCTTCTTTGTGTAAATTAACAAAGGCGCGTGCTTTTGCATTAACGGTAACTGGAGCTAAATCAAGAGATTCAAAAATAAAAGGCAGCTCTATATCGCCCATACCTACCCAGTCTAATTTACCTGTTTGTAATGCGGCAGCCGTGTTAGCAATATCTGGCATAGTTTTTTGCATGATACGTTACTCGTTATTTGCAATATTTAAAACGCCGCATTTTACACTAAATAAAGATTTGCTGAAATGCAGCAAATAACACCAAACATGAAATTTTATTGTTTTTGTCGCACAACATGAAAATAGCTGATAGAAAATGCTAAAATTAGCTTTTAACCTTGAAAGGTCAACAGACCCTAAGCATTTAGCTAAGAGAAAAACTGATATATGACTGATTCTTCTTTGAACCCGTGGGTTCGAGTTCTTTCCAGTTCAATAACTCGTTTTGGTGAGTTTAAAACTGCTGCTATTTGCTATGCATTATTACTAACAATATCGCTGGTTTTATCAAGTATGTTTTATTACGTTGCCATAGGCGAAGTAAACTTGGTTGATATACTGGCCGTAGTATTTTTTACCTCGGTTGTTTCTCCTTTAGTTATCAGCATATTATTAAACTCTATTCGGCAACTTGATGCCTCTTATGCTTATTTAGATAGTGCCACAAAACAAGAGAAGCTTTTAAATCAAACCCTCAAAGACAATATTAACCGCTTAAATATTGAAATTGACGAACGTAAAATGGCTTTTCATGCCAAACATCGAGCAATAGAAGAGCTCAGGCGTGAAATTGCAGAGCGTAAAAAAACACAACAAGAACTCGCACAGCAAGGCATGTTACTGCGCTCAATAGTAGACTCCTCGCCGGATTTATTTTATTACCGCGATAACAACGGGGTGTTTGCCGGTTGTAATAAAATGTTTGAAGAGGTAATGGGCAAAACCAGTGGCGAACTTATTGGTAAAGCCGCAGAAGAAATATTCCCAAGCCACTTTTTATCAGAAGTACTCAGAACCGATGAGCAGGTTGAGCGTACGCACCAAGGTTTAACTATAGATGTGGAGTACTCAGTAAACGGTGAAATTAGGTGGTTTGAATTGCGTAAACTTCCCTTTATTAATGAACAAGGGGATTACATTGGTTTACTTGCGTTTGGCCGTGATATTACCAGTCGTAAAGAAGCTGCGCAGGCACTAGAAACAGCTTATAAAGATAAAGGGAAATTTATTGCCACATTAAGCCATGAGTTACGCACACCGCTTAATGGTATTGTGGGCTTAACGCGCATGCTACTGGATACCGAATTAAACAAACAGCAACGCAGTTGGTGTAATACCGTGTTTTCAAGCGCCGAAACGCTAGGTAACATATTTAACGATATTATAGATTTAGATAAAATTGACCGTGAGCAGTTAGATATTGCCGCCAACGAAATTAATGTTTCGGACTTTATCAACGATGTAGTTAACTTTGCAGGCCTTATTGCTGAGCAAAAAGAGCTTTCGTTTGAAGTGAAGCGTTCTGGCATGCTTGACATATATGCATTGCTTGACCCGACTCGTTTACGCCAAGTGGTATGGAACTTAATTAATAACGCCGTTAAGTTTACTCAACAAGGGAGCGTAATCTTAGATTGTGCCAGAGAAAACCGTGAAGATGGCCCTTGGCTTATTATTAAAATACTCGATACCGGTGAAGGTATTCCACAAGAGCAACTAACACGCATTTTTGACATGTACTATAAAGCGCCAGATCTTAAAGGCACCAATGCCATTGGTTCAGGTATTGGCTTAGCTGTCACCAAAGCGTTAGTAAGCGCAATGAAAGGCACAATAACGGTTAATAGTACCCCAGGAGAGGGCAGCTGCTTTACGGTACAAATTCCGCTGAATTTATGTAGTGCTCCTACCGAACATAGTTATGTTGGGCGTAGCTTATATATTTTATTAGTGGAGGATGTGCCACTTAATGCTGAAATTGCTACTAACCTACTAGAGCAACGTGGACACGAAGTGCTGTGGGCTGAAACGGGTGAAGATGCTTTATCGTTTGTCGAAACTGAAGATGACTTAGATTTAGTATTACTTGATATGCAGTTGCCTGATATTAATGGTGACGAAGTGGCAAGACAAATTCGCGCTCAAAGTCATTTTGATCAGCTACCAATAGTGGCATTAACGGCCAATGTACGCAGTGCTGAAGAGGAGCTTGAGGGTATATCTATTCAAGGCGCACTAGCTAAACCAATAAACACAAGCAAGTTAGATAATATGCTCGCTGAACTCTTTGGCATTAAGCAAGCGCAAACCGAGGCTCCTCAACGAGTGGTCAATCAAGCGTTATTAAATCAAATTAATACTGACTTGTTGGATGTTGAAACCATTGAAGACTTTGTAAATTCGATGGGCGTTGAAGTATTTAAACGCAGTAGCCAGTTGTTCGCAAAGCTAAATCCGCAGTACCAACAAGAGCTATTAGCTTCGTTAAACGCTGCTGATAGAGAAGAGTACAAATCGGTTGCGCACAAATTAAAAGGTGCGGCAGGTTCGGTGGGTCTTAATGATGTTCAGTTGCATGCAAAGCAAATGGAGCATGGGGCGCTGGATCAAAGTGACGAAGTGTTAGCTGTGTGGCTTGAGGAGTTAACAGATAAAATAAATGAAGGACAACAGGCCCTTCATTTATTTTTACAGCAATTAGAGTAATAACTAATTAGCTGTCGATTTTACCAATGAAACGGTAACCTTCACCATGGATGGTGCTGATTAACTCAGACGTTGAGTTGTCGCTTTCAAAGTGTTTGCGGATACGACGAATTGTTACGTCAACCGTACGGTCGTTAGCGCGAAGCTCTCGGCCAGTCATGTGCTTAATTAGTTGCTCACGGCTAAATATACGACCCGGAGAGTCAAGCATTAAACGCAGTGCTCTGTATTCGCCTTTAGGTAGACGTTTCGCGTCTCCGTTTGGAGAAGTAAGGCAACGACTGTTTTCGTCAAGTTCCCAACCGTTAAAGGTGATCACGCCATTTGTTTCAATAGCAGACTCTTCACCACCTAATGCAGTACGCGTAATTAAGTTACGAGCACGAATAGTTAATTCACGCGGGTTGAAAGGCTTAGTAATATAGTCATCAGCACCAATTTCAAGACCTAAAATACGGTCTACATCGTTGTCACGGCCTGTTAAGAAAATAAGACCAACTTTGCGTTTTTGGCGTAATTCGCGAGCTAAAATAAGCCCGTTTTTACCTGGCAGGTTGATGTCCATAACTACAAGATTGACGTCATCGTTATTTGTAAGCTTATCATGCATATCATCGCCATCAATGGCTTCAATAACTTTGTAACCTTCGGCTTCAAATAAACTAACGAGGTTTAGTCTAGTTACGTCTTCATCCTCTACGATCAGAATGACTGGCGTTTGCATTTTTAATTAACCTTTTTGGAGTGTGTTTTATTTTAAAATCGGTGTGTTCATCAAAACCGACTACTAGAATTATAGGATTATATCTAAATGTTAACAAGTAAAAACAAATTAGATAAAAACAGCTGCGCGCCCAAACCTACTTTGACGTATTATTAAAAACCGCGGCTTAATTGATACTTAACGTTGGATGTATAATTTGAATTATAAAGTCGAAGCCATTTCCCTTTAATAATTGATACATCCATCAACCACCTAAAGATACTTAAAATAATCAGACTAATTCAAAACGAAATTATATCACTTTACAATTTTTCATCAATGTATGTGATATGTTAAACACAATTAAGTTCATTAATTGTGTGAAAATACAGCATTAATGGTACAACTGTTCAATGAGTGCTGTCTTAGTATGGTCATAAAGTCGTAATTCAAGAGCAGACAACGGATTTATTTCACTTTTTAAAATAGCGTAATAATAAATCGTGCTCCTGATTGATACTCAGTATCTAACACAATCTCTCCAGCCAAAGCCTGGGTCACTAAGTTGTAAACTAAATGCATGCCTAAACCACTGGCTCCTTGACCGCGTTTTGAAGTAACAAAGGGGTCAAAAATTTTCGCTCTTATGTTGCTCTCTACACCTAGGCCGTTATCGGTGTAGGTAATTTGTGTTTTTGTGTTTGTTGCCACAATATCAATTTGCACTACATTGTCACCGCCAGCTACAAATCCGTGTAGTAGGGAGTTTAAAATTAGTTGATGGAAAACTTGCTGCAGTGGCCCTTTTTTACTTTCAACGGTTAAATCTGCTGGACAATTTATAAGAACTTTAGGATTTTTTATTCTTAATTCTTGCCCCATAGACAATAATGTATCGTTTATGAGCTGCTGTAAGTGAACGGTGCTAGTGATTTCATCATCTTTAATCACGGCCACTTTTTTAAAGTTAGAAATAAGCTCTGCGACACGGTTTAAACTACTGTAGATGAGGTCTAAGTTTTCAATGCCATCGTTAGTAAATTGCTCAAATTGACTGGCAGTCAATGACTTATTTTGAAAGTTAATTTGTAGCTCCGCGAGTTTATCCCTTAGTAAAGTAGAACCAGTGATCCCAAGCCCTATAGGGGTATTTACCTCATGAGCTACACCTGCCACCATTTGCCCTAATGAAGCCATTTTTTTGTTTTCGACAATTTGAGTTTGGTATTGGTGCATCTTTTCAAGTGTAGATAGCAACTCTTTATTTGCTTCTCTGAGCGCGATGGTTCGTTGGCTTACTTTTTCTTCAAGATTTGAGTTTAGTAGCTTAATTTCTTTTTTATCTTCTTCGTGGCGCTCTATTTGTCTTTGTGTTCGCGCCAGCATTACATTTAAGCTATTAGAAAGCCGGGTTATTTCAGTTAAGTTTGTTAAAGGCGCCCGGGCGTAGTAGTTATGATTTTTAGCTATGTTTTGCAGTAACAAGCTTAAGTTTTCTATGGGGCTGGCTATCCTTTTTTGTAGCCTTAAAATAATCAAAGAGATGAAGATAAGTATTAAAGCGATAATGGCAATATCAATTATAATTTTTTTAGTGATAAGCTTATTTAAGTTATCCAAGCTGCCCCTAATATACACATAACCCAGTAACTGATCATTATTGAGTATTGGAGTAATGTACTCAATAAACTCATCACCTACTTGGGGTTCTATAAAGTCGTTAATGCTGTCTGTTTTGATTGGTACAGGTGGCGATTTTCGGGCATTAAAACTGGTAAAAAATACTGGTTTTCTTGTTTGCTCATCTAGCGCATAAATATGTAAGTTTGTAACCGATGAGACTTGTTGAAGAAGCTTTAACCGCCTTTCTTCTGCAGGTCTATTTTTATTTAGTAATGACGGCATTGCATCAAAGGCAATGATCTCTGACACCAGCACAAGTTTACTAATCAGCTGCTTTTTTTGCTCTTGTGTACTTAAGTAAGTAGAAATAGAAAGAGATAATAGCAAACAGATGGCTGTTATAAGCATGATGGTTTTAAACAATATGCTACGAATGCTATTTTGCTCTACAGTTTTAGGCATTGCGAGAGTGTCATCCGTGTCAATTGTGAATGTAATAAATACTAGTTTAGCAAAAACAGGAAAAAGTGAAGCAAAAAGATTAGCTTAATTACACTATTTATTCTCAGTTAATCTACGTCATAAAGTAAATATGCGGCTAATATACCGCATATTTATGTTTTGATAGGGGATTAATAATAAGTTTTAGCTACTGTATACTGCAAACTTATTATTCTTAAACACCGTTTGATAACTATCAAATTGGGCTTCTAAAATAGGTGGATATTTTAAAAAGCTATTAGCAACAATAGTGAGCTTACCTGTTTTAGTTAGGTGCTGTTTGGCATTATTTAAAAACGATTCGGCCACTGTGTAGTCAGTTGCAATACCGGTATGAAATGGTGGGTTACTAATAATTAAATCAAACTTACCTGCAATGCTGTTTAAACCATCGCTCAGTACGGCTTCACCATTAACGTTATTAAGTTTAAGCGTTTGTGTTGTTGCATAGGCAGCCAGTGCGCTTACATCACTACATGTAAATGTAAGAGCCGGATTTTTTAGCCCTAAAAACGTAGCAATAAGCCCCGCGCCACAACCAAAATCAAGAACGTTACCGTGTTTTATATTTGGTGCATTTTCTAATAGCATTTTAGTGCCTGCATCAAGGCCGCCATGGTTAAACACGCCAGGAATACTTACAGCAGTAAACTCAATATCACTTACGTTTACCATAAACTCTTTGTGGTAAGTACTAATATCAAATGTTGAATTCAGGGTTATTTCTGAAAATGAATATAAAACGCAGTGTTTTGCAGAGTCAATTTTATTACTAAACGCCGTTTTATTGGCGAGTTGCTTTTCAATTGATTTTACACCGCTTTTGTTTTCGCCAACGACTAGCAGCTCAGCTTCTTTACTTATCACTGCGCGTATGTTGTCTAATGCCATTAATAGCTCGGGCTTAGACTTGGGGTAATAAAGAATTACTAAATCATATTCACCGGCGTTAATCGTGTGATTAACTTCTACATTTATACCCGATATGTTTTTAGCAAATTCACCATTTGCATGGTTATAGCTAAAAGCCGTTATTTTACTTTGTGGGTTGAGCGTTTTTAGCTCATTTAAAAAGCCATCTTGAACAAAGTTGACCACCAATATTGATTTACCTTTTAGCTCCTCGCTGTTGCGAAGTAATAATAGGCTCGGATTGGTTAATACGCTCATAAATGGCTTTACCTTACTTGATTATTTAATTAACGGTTATTTAGTACGTTCGAACATTAAATCCCATACGCCATGGCCTAAACGATGGCCACGTTGTTCAAACTTAGTCAGCGGACGTAAATCAGGACGAGGTACATAGTCGTTAGTCTCTGATTGGTTTTTGTAACCAGGTGCTGCTTGCATTACTTCAAGCATATGTTCTGCATAGTTTTCCCAATCGGTTGCCATATGAAAAACGCCGCCAATTTTTAATTTAGAACGTAGTTTTTCTGCAAACTCAGTTTGTACAATACGGCGCTTATGGTGACGCTTTTTGTGCCATGGATCAGGGAAGAACAATTGTAAGGTCGATAAGCTTTCATCACTTATACAATCTGCAAGGACTTCAACGGCGTCGTGTTCAAATACACGAAGATTAGTAACGCCTGCTTCGTCGGCATCCATTAAACACGCGCCAACGCCTGGGCGATGTACTTCTATACCGATAAAGTTAAGATGTGGTGCGTTTTTTGCCATTTCAACCAATGACTTGCCCATACCAAAGCCAATTTCTAACACTACATCATTGTCATTGCCAAATACTGCGTTTAAATCAAGCAGGCCGTTTTTATGCTCAAGCCCCATTGTTGGCCAGCATTTTTCGATTGCAGCGGCTTGGCCTTTGGTTAATCGGCCTTCGCGTTTTACAAAACTACGAATAGTGCGGATATACTTACCTTCTTGCTTAGCTTGCTCAAGGTTGTTGTTACTTGATTCACTCATATTATTGGCCTGACAAAACAATGTGTTTAAAAATGGTTGCGTATTATCCCTGACCCGCGCGGGGTTGACAAGCTCTAGGGCGTTATAGCTTGATCTTTTCAACAACTACAATAGACTGAGCCGCCATTAAGCATTAGTAAAAAAGTAAATATGTTGGATTTAAAAAAGCAGCAGTCTGATTGGTTTTCTAACCAAGTAGTTGATTGGTATCATCTCCATGGGCGCAAAACATTGCCATGGCAATTAGCTAAAACACCTTATAAAGTATGGGTGTCTGAGGTGATGCTGCAGCAAACCCAAGTTGTGACTGTTATTCCCTATTTCGAAAAGTTTATGCAAAGCTTTCCCGATATTATTGCTTTAGCAAATGCTGATGAAGATCAGGTTCTGCATCACTGGACTGGTCTAGGTTACTACGCACGCGCGCGCAACTTACATAAAACGGCCAAAATAGTGCGAGACAAATATCAAGGCCAGTTTCCCAGCACGCTTGAAGAGGTAATGGATTTACCCGGAATAGGGCGCTCTACTGCGGGTGCTGTTTTATCTTTATCTTTGGGGCAGCATCATCCTATTCTTGATGGCAATGTAAAAAGGGTGCTTGCACGATTTTTCATGGTTGAAGGTTGGTATGGCGTCAAAAAGGTAGAAAATCAGCTGTGGCATTTAAGTGAACAACTCACCCCTAAAAATAATGTGACTGAGTTTAATCAAGCTATGATGGATTTAGGGGCAAGCCTTTGTTCACGAAGTCGTTTTGACTGTGAAGCATGCCCGTTAAAAACACAATGTGGTGCTTTTAATGCGGGTAAGGTTAAAGAGTTCCCACATTCTAAACCTAAAAAAGCAGTGCCTAAAAAAAGTTGTCATCAGTTAATTATTAAACATAACGACAAAGTACTCATGGAAAAACGCCCAAGTAGTGGCATTTGGGGGGGATTATTTGGTTTTTTTGAATTTAATGAGCACAGTGAGCTCAATACTTTTTTAGCACAGCAAGGGCTAAAAAGTGAGCTTGAGATATTAGCGCCTTTTAGCCATGTGTTCTCACATTTTGAGCTAACCATAAACCCACATGTGCTCAATGTTCAGCAAATCCCTGATGTGGTGAACGACAAGCAATTAATATGGTATCCACTTGATCAATCAATAGAGGTGGGTTTAGCTGCACCGACTAAAAAGTTGGTTAAACAAATGAGCCCAATAGGTTAAACTAGCAGCATTTAGCGTTAGAGAGAATAAATCATGGCACGTACTGTATTTTGTCAAAAGTTACAAAAAGAAGCTGAAGGCCTTGGATTTCAACTTTATCCTGGGGAAATTGGCGAAAAGATTTTTAATAATATATCTAAAGAAGCATGGGGACAGTGGCAGCATAAACAAACGATGCTGATCAATGAAAAGCATTTAAATATGATGGACCCAGAACATCGTACCTTTTTAGAAGAGCAAATGGTTGGCTTTTTATTTGAAGGAAAAGAGGTTGAGATTGAAGGCTATAAGCCAGTAGAAAAATAATCGTTAAAAAAGGGCTATAAAAGCCCTTTTTTGTTGTGCATACCTATGAACAGTTTAGTTAAATCAAGTCATCTTGTTGATCGTGGTTTCTAATTTGTTCTTTTAAAAATTGTGCTGCTCTTGAATATTCAATTTCGAGCTCATCTCTCATCTCAATTAACTCATCGGCATTGATTTCATCAGCCTTACACTTATCCTCAAATGACTGCGCTAAATCAGCCACAATATTAGCCCCCACTGTTTTTGATATAGATTTCAATTGATGGCAGGCAGCTATAATTTCACTTTGACTCTTCTGTAGTACCGCAAAGTTGATTGATTTAATTTGTTCTTGGCTTTGCTCTAAATACATTTTAAAGAAGCGAATTTTTTTAGCATCATCGCCATTTATATATTTGTTGGCAGACTCCATGTTAATAGGCATGGCTGGCTTTTCAGCTGAGCTAATTTGTTTTGGCTGTTTATTATCTAAATCGCTCCATTGATTTAATATGTCCTCAAGCGCATTTAACTCAATCGGTTTAGTTATAAAGTCATTAATTCCCACAGCTAAACAGCGTTCTCTTTCGCCTTTTAAGGCATTGGCTGTTACAGCAATAATATAAGGTTGGGCGTCGATTGCTTCTAACAGTGCTGCTTCTTCTCTAATCTTTTCAACCATATCGTAGCCAGACATTTTCGGCATATGTAAATCGGTTAGGATGAGCGAATAGCTGTTTTTACGCCACATCTCTATGCCTTCCTCACCATTATTCGCTACTTCCACACTATACCCTAGTATGTGTAACTGCTCGGTAAGTACCTCTTGGTTTAGTAAGTTATCTTCTACCAATAAAACAAGCCTATTCGCAGCGAGTGCTTCTTCTGAATTTAAGTAATGATTCATGCTTTTAGCTTTTTTTATTTGCTTAGGTTTATGTAAGCCCGCCGCAACCAAAATTGAAAGCATAAAGTTAGATTTGCACAGTGGTGAAGCATTAATATAAAAAATATTTTTATGATTAATAACGGCTTCATCTAGCTTACTTAATACCACCATTTGCTGATTATTATCTTCTAGTGAGTAAAGTAAACTTCTTAGCAAAGTGCTAATGCTACTCATGTCGTCAATACCATCAACAACCCAAATAATATCCTTTGTGTCTTGATGATCTTCTATATCTTTTTGCTCATGGGCATAGGTTATTTTGGCACCCATGAATGACAAGTAACGATAAATTACCTTGCCGCGTTCAGCATTGTCACTAACAACAACAACATGTTTATTATTGAGTGTATTTTTATGAGCAAATTCAGTTTTACCTGCCGTTGAAAAAGGCAGTTCAACGGTAAACTCACTACCAATCCCCTCATGGCTTGTAACATGTATAGTACCAAGCATTAGCTCGGTTAAGCTTTTACAAATTGAAAGCCCAAGTCCTGTACCGCCAAATTCTCGGGTAATTGAGCTTTCAGCTTGAGTAAACGGGCTGAATATTTTCCTTAATTGAGACTGACTCATTCCTTTACCGTTATCAACTACACAAAAACGGAGTGTAAAATGATCGGCAGTGTTGTGTGCAACTTCAACCGATATTTTCACCCTACCTTGAGTAGAGCCGTTAGTGCTGGTAAATTTAATGGCATTGCTACATAAGTTATAAAGTACTTGGCGAACCCTGACTGAGTCGCCCATAAGGTTATTAGGAATATCCGGTGCAATTGATAAATCGAGTTCTAGGTGACGGTTTTTTGCAACAGACGATAACACCTTTGCGACTTCTTCTAGCGTATCTGCAACAGAGAAGGGAGTCGGGTCTATATTGAGCTTTCCTGCTTCAATTTTAGAAAAATCCAAAATATCATCTAAGATACTGAGTAACGAAAATGCAGATTCACGAATAATTGTACTTAAACGTTGCTGTGCACCATCAAGTTCTGTTTGACGAAGTAAATCAATGGTACCGATTACACCATTCATTGGTGTTCTTATTTCATGACTCATAGTGGCTAAAAAGGTGGTTTTAGTTTCACTGGCTTTTAGCGCTTTTTGCGTTTGTTTCTCTAACTCAAAGGTTCTGCTTTGTACTTCTGTTTCAAGGCTTGTTTGTAATTTTTTTAACTCTTTTTTTGCCGCTTGATCGTCAGCTTGAACCTTACTCACCTTTTTGAGTAATAAATTAACTTGTTGAGCTACCGTTTCTAAACCACCCTCTAGTTGCTCATTTAGGGTGCTTTGATAGTTATCATTTTGCGTAATTTCTTTTAGTTCTTGAGTAAGTGAATCTGTATTTTTATGTAATCGCTTGTTAATGTATTTATTCAACATGAATGCTAATAAAAACAGCACCACCAGTGCAGCAAAGGCTACAACATAGGCATTTAGTGGTGAGTGTTGATTTGATGGTGTAACTGAGGGCTGTGTTTGCTTAATAATAAGCTCTCCAATTATCTGCCCCTCTGATGAGATTAAATGATGAAGAGTATTTTGTTCTTTAATATGTTTATTAACAGCTAAAGGCGCAATTGCTTTACTGTTATTGCTATAAACTAACTCGGCTTGATTATTGGCATTAAAACGGTGGAGCGTATATTTATAATCATCATTGAGTAAGGTGGTCATATCGAGTAATTGCGTGACCTTGTCTTGCTCGTATATTGTTAATGCTTCTGCTAAAGGCTGATCAAGACGCTCAGCAAGTTTTGTTAACGATAAAGTAGAGGTTGGAGCAGATGCATTGTTATCAGCATTACTTTGTGAATAAAGCACAAAGGCGACTACAAATAATGCGGTTATTATAAGGTTACTAACTAAGAATAAAGGTAGTAGGCCTTTTATTGCTGAAGAGGGCTTGCTCTGCATGAGTTTTCCTGTGGTCTTATTATTAAAACGGTAAGCCTGTACCGAAAGTTATTATTCAATCGTAACACCTAAAAAAAATAATTCACTACGTTTTTTAAACTCTTTTGTTGGATAAATACACTGTATTAACGAAAATAGCCTCGAGTTGTTTGAAAACCGTTCAAACGATTATAAAGAATAAAAAAAAAGTTGACTTGTAGGGGCAAAACTCGTTTAATACGCCGCACGCCCAGATAGCCAGTCAGTAGAGCTAGCTGGGAATTGCATTAAAAATCCGTTAAGATTTTTAATTAGCACTGTTTAAGTGCCTCGATAGCTCAGTTGGTAGAGCAGAGGATTGAAAATCCTCGTGTCCCTGGTTCGATTCCGGGTCGAGGCACCATTTATACAAAGCCTCGCATATGCGGGGCTTTTTTGTTTCTAAGTTTTTTCTATCCTGCTCTATTTTTCCAGCACGTCATAAACAGTAAGTCCCTCTGTCCTTTTCGTACCTCTTTGAGAACTTTATTCAGCTTTTTTGGCTAAAAATTAGGTTGTTTATTAATTTGTGATCAATATGTTAATACTTGGCGTATCTACGGCACTTATAATTTCATCGCAAAGTATGTAATGTTATGTAAAGTCAATTGAGCAACGTTTGCTAAAGTGCTTGAATAACATTCATAAATAGCATTAATCAGGTTTAAACATAATGTGGCAATATAAGCCATCTTTATTGGCAATAAGTATTATGCTGCTAAGTGGTTGTGCGAGTAACTTAAACCCGCAACTACGTGAGCAAGCACCGAATACACTCCCAGATCAGTGGCAACAAACAGCTGTTGAATCAGTAGTTGCTGTCAACGACACATGGTTTAATAAACTTGCTTCACCAACAGTAAAGCAGCTAGTTACTCAAGCGCTAAAAAACAATCAGCAACTATTGCAAAACCGTTTTGATGTAGAAATACAAAAACAGCAATTAATTGTCACCGGTGCCGCTTTATGGCCCAGTTTAGATATTTCAACGCGAGTAGGACGGAGCAAAGATAATCGTCCGGTTAGTTATAATAACTCAAGCTCTGTATCGTTAGAGTTAGGCTATGAAATTGATTTATGGGGTAAACTCTCTGATGCAAAGCGCAGAGACAACCTCAACTACCTTGCTCAGCAAGCTCGCTATGAGCAAACTAAACAACAGCTTATTGCAGATGTTATAACAAATTGGTTTAACTTAATCAGTGCAGAGCAATTACTTGATTTGTTTAAGCGCAGAGAAGCTAACGCCCAGCAAAACCTTGAGATTATTGAGTCGGGTTATCGCCAAGGTTTAAATGAAGCGTTAGATGTTTATTTAGCTCGCAATGAGTTAAACAATGAACGCTCCCGTATAGCAACCCAAAAAGCAAATTTGACTCAAGCTGCACGTAGCCTTGAGCGTTTATTGGGGGAGTATCCAAAAGGATTGATAGCAGCGAATAACGACCTACCTGTAATTAATGACGACATTCCTCTTGGTTTACCGTCGGAGCTTATTACTCGCAAACCTGCGTTGCGTGCTAGTTGGTATCAGTTATTAGCCAGCGACGCTTCGCTTGCGTATGCGCATAAACAGCGTTTTCCGAGTTTAAATTTAGCGGCAGGTTTAAGCGATAGCACTAACAGGGTAAGCGACTTATTTTCTGCTTCAAGTCTTGCGTGGTCACTTATTGGTAGCATTTCAGCGCCTATTTTTGACGCTGGGCGACTCGCTGCGAACGAGGAAATAGCCAGTTTACAAACGCAAAAGCAAGAGCAAGCCTATCTGCAATCTTTATATGATGCATTTGGTGATGTTGAAAATGCTATTACCCAACAACAATCTTTAAAGGCACGCTACCAAAGCACCTTGCAGGCACAAGAAAATGCCTTAGCAGCAGAGCAATTATCGTTTGAACAATATCAAAGTGGTTTAGTGAGCTACACCACCGTATTAGATGCACAAGCACGCTCGTTTGATGCACAAAGTTCACTGATTGAAATTAAAAACCAATTACTCACAAATCGCATTAAATTACATGTTGCTCTTGGGGGCGACTTTGCAAAATCAAGATCCGCACAGGATGAGCAAGCACTATGAAACTAAACAAACAAAAAATAATTGTTCCCGCTGCTATCATTATAGCGACCATTTTTTTGGTGATGTTTATTAAGGGAAACCCGCCTAAAGCATCACGTTTTTCAGCACCGCCAAAAGCAAAAATTAATGTAGCGGTAAAACCATTGCAGTTAATTGACTACCCCGTTGAAATTGATAGCTTTGGTACGGTTAAACCACGGACTCAAAGTATGTTGGTGGCTCAGGTTTCTGGGCTGATTATTGATATAAATGAGCAGTTCCGCGAAGGCGGCTTTTTTGAAAAAGGCGATGTGTTACTTCAGCTAGATGATCGCGATTTAAAAGCGGAAGTTAAATCAGCACAAGCTAATTTGCTCAATGCCGAGCAAAACTTATTAGAAGAGCAAGCACGAGGCCGACAAGCGCTTACTGATTGGCAACGTTTAGGCAATGAGTCTGAACCGAGTATTTTAGTACTTAGAAAGCCACAGCTAGCTGCAGCGCAAGCACAGGTTTTGTCAGCACAAGCACAATTGGAAAAAGCGCAACTAAATCTTGAACGTACTAAAATTAAAGCCCCTTATGCTGGGCGAGTATTAAACCGCAGCGTTGACTTAGGTCAGGTGGTATCTAACAATATGCAGTTAGCGACAATTTATGCAACCGACAGTGTTGAAATACGCTTACCGATAAAGAATAAAGATCTGCCTTTTATTAATTTACCTGAGCAATATCGAGATGGTGCTAAAAATCAGCGTGGCTCAGCGGTTAATTTCACTTCAGATTTAATTGGCGAGCAACAATGGCAAGGCCAACTTATTCGTACTGAGGGCGCAATAGATGAAAGTGCTCAGCAATTGTATGTGGTGGCTAAAATTAATGACCCTTATAAATCAACCAGTGATAATCAATACCCAGTAAAAATAGGACAATACGTTAAAGCTAAAATTAATGGCAAAGTCGCCTCTCAGGTACTCGTTATTCCCAATAGTGCGATATATCAAGGCAGTTATGTTTATGTGGTTGAAAATGGCACACTACAGCGTAAAAATATTGCTTTAGCGTGGCAAAATGCGCTGCAAGGCATTGTGAGTAAAGGTCTTGAAGCGGGTAGTCAATTAGTACTGACGCCACTGGGGCAAGTGAGTTCAGGTACGCCAGTGCAGATAATGGATGCGACTCCTAAAGCACAAAAAACAGGAGAGCAGCCATGATCGCTTGGTTTACTCGTAACCATGTGGCTGCCAACTTATTGCTAATTAGTATTGTGTTGGGCGGCCTATTCAGCCTGTCTTCTAAGTTACCGTTAGAGGTGTTTCCCTCGTTTGTTTCTGATCGTATAAATATTAGTGTGAGTTTACGTGGTTCAACCCCAGAAGATGCTGAAAAAGGGGTCACCATACGAATAGAAGAAGCATTACAAGATCTCGAAGGTATTAAACAAATATCGAGCCGCTCTTCTGAGGGGTCATCACAAGTAAGCGTTGAGGTTGATACTGGCTATGACGAGCGTGAATTGTTAGCGGATATAAAGAGCCGTGTCGATGCCATTAATACCTTTCCAGCCGATGCAGAAAAACCAGTAATAGGGTTAATCCAGCGTAAGCGTGAAGTAATAGCAGTCACTGTTTCAAGTGACTACAACGAAAAAGAAACCCTAGAATATGCAGAGCAAGTCCGTGATGAATTGCTGCGTATTCCGGCGATTACCCAAGTTGAACTTAGTGGCGTACGTAATTATGAGCTGGCAATCGAAGTAAGCCAAGATACGCTGCGCCAATACGATTTAACCTTGGCGCAAATATCCAGTGCCATTGCCAATTCAAGTTCTGATATTTCAGCGGGAAACCTTAAAACAGAGGGCGGCGATGTACTTATTCGCTCTAAAGGGCAAGCTTACCGCAAAGATGAATTTGCAAGCATTGTGATAAAAAATCAAGCCGATGGCACTATTATTCGCTTAAGTGATATTGCAACCATTAACGATGATTTTGAAGAAACCCCCGTGCGCACCCGCTTTAATGGCAAACAAGCCGCATTTATCGATGTGTACCGCATTGGTCCGCAAAGTGCGATAGAAGTGGCCGATGCAGTTAAAAACTATATTACCAGTGAGCAAGCTAATTTACCGCAAGGGTTTTATTTAAGCTATTGGGATGATGACTCTGAGGTAGTAAAAAGCCGTATTGCTACCCTAACTAGCAATGCTTTACAGGGCGGTATTTTGGTACTGGGGTTACTGACTTTATTTTTAAGACCTGCCATCGCGTTTTGGGTATTTATTGGTATTCCGGTTTCATTTATGGGCGCGTTTATGGCAATGGCCGCCTTTGGCGTGACCATAAATGTGATCAGCTTATTTGGTTTTATATTGGTGCTAGGGATTGTGGTGGACGATGCTATTGTTACCGGTGAAAACGTGTATACCCATTTAAAAACCGCCAAATCGGGCGAAGAGGCTGCTATAAAAGGAACTCAAGAAGTAGCCACGCCAGTTACATTTGGCGTGTTAACCACCGTGGCCGCTTTTTTACCGTTAGGTTTTATAGAAGGCGCGCGAGGCGCTATTTTTGCGCAAATTCCGGTGGTGGTTATTCCGGTATTATTGTTTTCATTGATTGAATCTAAATTTGTGCTGCCAGCGCATTTAAAATATATCAAACTGCGCCAGCAAAAAGGCAAAGGTTCTAAATTAGAGCAACTCCAACAACGTTTTGCTGATGGTTTTGAGCATGCCATTTTAAAATATTACCAACCCGTATTAGGGCTAGCGCTACGCAACAAACTGGCCACAGTCAGTTTATTTATGGGCGTGTTTTTAATTATTTTAACCATGATCACCAGTGGTTGGACTAAGTTTATTTTCTTCCCACGTATTCCCAGTGAAACAGTTCGGGTTAATTTAACTTTTCCTGCGGGAACACCGTTTGAAGTCACGAATAAATACATTATTGATATGTCAGATAAAGCCAGAGAGCTTCAGCGTAAGTATCAAGATGAAGAAACAGGGCAAAGTATTATCCTTAATATTTTAGCCAGCACTGGCGGGCGAGGCGGTGCGGCTAATTCGGGTAGTGTGCGCTTTGAAATCACCCCAGCAGAACAACGAGAGTCTGATATTGGTTCGCGTGAGTTGGTAAAAGAGTGGCGGCAATTAATAGGGGTGATCCCAGGGGCTGAAAGTCTCACATTTAGAGCAGAAATAGGTAGAAGCTCAAACCCAATTGATATTCAATTATCGGGTAATTCCATAACCACACTGCAAACAGTGGCTGAGCAAATTAAACAACGATTGGCCACTTATCCAAGCGTGTTTGATATTGCCGATAGCATGTCTGATGGTAAAGAAGAGCTACAAATAGAGCTAACAGAGCAAGGGCTTGCACTTGGATTAAATAGAGTTGATGTATCAAGACAAGTGCGTAACTCGTTTTTTGGTGTACAAGTACAGCGCATTCAACGCGGGCGTGATGATGTGCGCGTTATGGTGCGCTTACCTATAGATGAAAGACGCTCAGTTGCTGATTTAAAAGATATATTAATACAAACACCTAATGGTGGGCGAGTGCCGCTGTCACACGTGGCCACTTTAGTACCGGGTCAAAGCCCATCAACCATTACCCGTATTGATCGTTACCGTACTCTTAATGTGTCGGCGGATGTAGAAAAAACCGATACCAATATGACCGTGCTTCAAGCTGATTTAAAAACCTACTTAGATGAACTTGTGCAACAATACCCAGGTGTAAGCCATTCATTAGAAGGTGAAGCCAAAGAGCAGCGCGAATCGTTTGGTTCATTATTGTGGGGAATGGTATTTGTATTTTTTGTAATTTATGGGTTGCTCGCAATTCCCTTTAAATCGTACTTACAGCCACTGGTGGTGATGAGCATTATTCCTTTTGGCATGATTGGCGCAGTAATTGGCCATTGGATCATGACTATGGAGCTTACCATTATGAGTTTGCTGGGAATGCTCGCGTTAATTGGGGTCGTGGTGAACGACTCGTTAGTATTGGTTGATTTTATTAATAAAAAACGCAGTGAAGGGCTCGATTTAATGGAAGCTGTTAAAACCGCCGGCGTAGCGCGTTTTCGCCCGGTTATGCTAACTAGTTTAACCACCTTTATAGGCTTAATGCCGCTGCTGTTTGAAAAGGCGACTCAGGCGCAGTTTTTAATTCCTATGGCAGTAAGCCTAGGTTTTGGGATTATATTTGCGACTTTTATAACCTTATTATTTGTTCCCGTTAACTATATGCTGATGGAGCGCTTTCAAGGTTGGTTTAAGTAGTGTTAGGCATTAAAAAGACAAAGGGATAGGTGTTAGAAACAAGTTTAATATCGGGCTGTGGAGGCGCAGTTCGATATATTTAAAGACGAAAGATAGGGAATGTTTAGTTAAAAAGAAATGCTTGAGAACCTAGAACCTAAGCTATAAAGGAAGGTGTTCCCCGAGAATGCGGTGCCCGGTGTCAGTCCTGAAACCTTGAGGTTTCAGGGCGGAAATCTGCGGTTTACCGTAGGCTTCTCGGTACATGCCGAGCTTGCACAATAGTAAACGAACAAAAATCCTGGTATAAAATTTATCGGCTCAGGGACTTAACCAAGCTCCTGCACCCCAGGGAACAAATTTAGTATATAAGACATATTCCAATCCTTAAACCCCAATCGTAAAAAATTAAACTGTTCGCTCAGTTTTCCTGCAAATTTAATCTTATATTTACTTTTAAGATTGCTTTTTGAACTTAATCAGCTTTTCAATCGCTTGCTTTTGACCTCAGTCATAGAATTCATTGGAGTTGCTTTTTATCGAGTGGTAGCATTGCTTTAATTAGCAAAGCGAAGACGTCATTATGAATAACTTACCAGATTACGAAAAAGCCCAACTTCTTTTAGAGAAAAACGAAATATTTGTATCACCTGCTGAAGCGCATGGCGTTATTAGCGGCTTACTTGCTTGTGGGCTAAGCATTGACGATAAAGAATATTTAGGCTTACTGAGCGATGTATTTAATGATGGCGAGTCGTTTAGCAACGATTTAAAACAGTTTTTTGGCCAAATTTATCAACAAGTGGTTGAAAGTTTTAACAATGAAGAGTTTCAATTTGATTTGTTTTTACCGAGTGATGACGAAACACTCATCGATCAAGCCAATGGGCTCGTATCATGGGTAGCTGGGTTTATGCTGGGCTTTGGCTTAAAGCAAAAAGACTATGGCAAGCTGTCGGCAGATGTAAAAGAAGTGATTAGCGACTTTAGCGAAATTACGCGCCTTGATACAACCTTTGAAGAAACCGAAGAAGATAGCCAAGCACTACATGAAGTGATTGAGTACGTACGCGTATCGGCGTTACTGTGTTTTGCTGAACTTGGCAAAGAGCAAAACCCACAAAGCAACAAAAAAACACTGCATTAATTTAGTAATACAACAAAAGTAATGGGTTAGTTATTAATGGTTGAAATACAAAAGTCAGAGTTTAAAGCGCGCCGCGAGCGTTTATTGACGGCAATGGATAGCAACAGTATTGCGATAATTCCTGCTGCAACCGAGCTCACACGTAGCCGAGATACTCATTATCCGTTTAGACAAGACAGTGACTTTTTTTACTTAACTGGTTTTAACGAACCCGATGCGGTATTGGTGTTATGCAAAGACAGTGATACGCCTTCTATATTGTTTTGTTTAGATAAAGATAAACTTGCAGAGGTATGGCACGGCAGGCGCATTGGTTTTGAAAAAGCGCAAAGTGAATACTTATTCGACAAAACTTATGCATTAAGTGAACTAAACGAACAATTATTGAATTTGGTGAACGGCCAACAGATTTTATTTTATGCACAAGGGACGTATCCTGCCTTCGACGGCAAAGTATTTTCAATGCTTAATACTTTGCGTAGTGCCCCCAAAAAAGGCGATACAGCACCGAGTACCCTTAAAGATATTCGCCCGTTATTACATGAAATGCGCCTATTTAAATCGCCAAGCGAAATTAACATTATGCGTGAAGGCTGCGAAATAAGTGCCCGAGCACACATGCGTGCCATGCGCTTTTCCCACGTTGGCGCAACCGAGTTTCAATTAGAGGCAGAGCTTCATCATCACTATGCGATGAATGGGGCGCCACATCCAGCTTATGGCACCATTGTCGGTAGTGGCGATAACGCTAATATTTTGCACTACACCCAAAACAGCGATGTATTAAACAATGGCGACCTAGTGCTGATTGATTCAGGTTGTGAGCTACAAGGTTACGCAGCCGACATTACCCGTACTTTCCCCGTTAATGGTAAATTTAGCACCGAGCAAGCTGCGCTTTATAATATTGTACTCAAAGCGCAAGAAGTGGCATTTAGCGAAGTAAAGCCCGGTGGCTACTTATCGCAGGCTAATAAATTAGCTATGCAAGTGCTAACCCAAGGGTTACTCGATTTAGGTATTTTAACCGGCGATTTTGATGAGTTAATGGCGCAAGGTGCCTGTAAAGAATACTACATGCATGGTCTTGGCCATTGGTTAGGACTCGATGTTCATGATGTGGGCGATTACAAGGTTAATAACCAAGAGCGTGCTTTTGAACCGGGTATGGTACTGACCATTGAACCTGGGCTTTATATTAGTAAAGATTCAAACGCACCCAAAAAATACCAAGGTATAGGTATTCGTATTGAAGATAACTTATTAGTAACTGAGTCTGGTCACGAAAACTTAACGATTACCGTGCCTAAAAAAATTAGCGAAATAGAAGCGTTAATGCAAAGCGCTAAAAACGCATAAGCTTGGAGATAAAAGTGGCTAAGCAGTTTGATGTTGTAGTTATTGGCGGTGGTTTAGTGGGCGCAAGTTGCGCACTGAGTATAAGTAAAAAAAATCCCAGCCTACATATTGCCGTGGTTGAAGCAAACCAAGTAACCACAGATTATCACCCAAGTTTTGACGACAGAAGCATCGCACTTGCACAGCAGTCGGTGGAGTATTTACAAAGCCTCAATTTGTTTGAAATAAACGCTCCCTATGCGGCGGCCATAAAAAAAGTCAGTGTGTCAGACAAAGGGCACTTTGGTAAAACCCACATACAGTGTGATGAATTTGCAAAACCCTCATTAGGCTATGTGGTGGAGGTAAACCCATTTGGCAGAGCGCTGCATCAACGTTTAACGCAATCAAATATATCGCTTTTTTGCCCTAATAGCGTAACGGCGATAAAACAAAATGCCGAAAGTAATGAACTTACATTACAAAGTAGTGAAAAACTAAGCGCTAAGCTGTTAGTGATTGCCGACGGTGCACAATCGCCAACCCGTCACTTGCTAGGCTTAGGTTTCAATACCCAGCCTTATGAACAAGGCGCGATTATTGCCAATATAGAAGTGGCTGGTGGACACCATCATCAGGCGTTTGAGCGGTTTACCCAAAATGGCCCAATGGCTTTATTACCCATGAGTAATAACCGCTATTCGTTAGTATGGTGTATGCGCCAAGAACATATTGAGCAGTATATGGCATTAAGTGAATCAGACTTTTTAAGCGTACTGCAAGTCACCTTTGGTTATCGTGCTGGGCAGTTTATAAAAGTAGGGATGCGCGCCAGTTATCCACTGGTTTATGGGCAAATAGAATCGTTGACGGCGCACCGTACTGTGGTAATAGGTAACGCGGCACATGCAATTCACCCCATTGCAGGTCAAGGCTTTAATTTAGGGCTGCGCGACGTACAAGTGCTTAGTGACTTAATAGCAAACAGTGAACACGATTTAGGTAGTTATGCCTTTACTCGTCAATATTCAATTAAGCGCAGTGATGATATAAACACCGTGATGACATTGACCGATGCCTTGGTTCGACTTTTTTCAAACTCATCACGGGTGTTAGCGCTTGGTCGTAGTATTGGGCTATTTTCAATGGATTTATTCCCCGCATTCAAAGCCCCATTGGCTAAACAGTTAATGGGACAAGTTAAACAAGGTACACGTTTATGAAACAAGTACAGGTTTGTATAGTGGGTGGTGGCTGCGTAGGTTTAACGCTGGCGCTAGGGCTTGCTAAAGCGAATATCAGTGTGGTTGTGTTAGATGCAGCGCCAACTCAAGCTCCACCGAGCGATGACTATGGTTTACGTGTAAGCGCATTGAGTATTGCCAGCCAAACTTTGCTCGAGCAGTTAAATGTATGGCCACACATAATAGCTGAGCGTGCTTGTGCTTATACGCACATGGATGTACGCGATGCCGACAGCTTTGGAAAAATAGCCTTTAATAACGAGCAACTTGAGCTTGAGCATTTAGGCCACATTGTTGAAAACGATATTATTCGCTTTGCACTAATAAAAGAGCTTGAGCAGCAAAGTAATGCCGCACTCATGTTTAATACCGAGTATCAGCAAATACACCAAAGCGAGTCTGATGTATTTATTAATTTAAAAACTGGCGAACCTATTATTGCTAAGTTGCTGGTGGCGGCTGATGGTGCAAATTCAGCGATTCGTAAACAGTTTAATATGGCGCTGAGCTTTAAAGATTACGATCACCATGCGTTAGTAGCGACAGTTAAAACCAAAGAGTCACATGCAAATACCGCACGCCAAGTGTTTTTACCTACAGGGCCGCTAGCGTTCTTGCCATTGAGCGATGAGCATACTCATTCAATTGTGTGGTCTACCAGCCCTAATCATTGTGATGAATTGTTAGCAATGGACGACACCACTTTTAATAAAACAGTTATGGCTGCAATAGATGGCCAATGCGGTTTATGTGAAGTGCAAAGTAAGCGCGTCGCGTTCCCACTTAAAATGCGTTATGCCCAGCAATGGGTAAATGGCAAGGTGGTGCTAATGGGCGATGCAGCGCATACCATTCATCCATTAGCAGGGCTCGGTATGAACCTAGGTCTAAAAGACGCGGCTTATTTAATCGAGCTACTAAGTCAAGACACCAAAGAATTTGCAAGTACGCGCACACTGCGTGATTACGAGCGCACCCGTAAGCTCGACGCACAAAAACACATTGCCATGATGCAAGGGCTAAAAGAGTTATTTGAAGGCGCAAACCCAGTTAAAAAGCTGATTCGTGGGGTAGGGCTTTCGTTAGTTGATAACTTGGGCCCAATCAAACACCTATTCGCTAAAGAAGCGATAGGGAAGTGATAAAGACAAGCGGTCAGTTTTTAGCTGTCAGCTTTCAGCCAAAGAAAAACCGATGTTTAGTTTAAGCATCGGTTTTTTTATAGGCTAATGCTTTCTTTAGTGTAGGCGTACAGCTTGCTGACGCGACGAGCAAAGCTCGTAATGCTTTTAAATTAATGAGCTACAAATTTTCTTGTGCTTCATTCACCATATCTTGCAGTGCATCGATTAACAGCGGGTCACGCGAGTTCTGTTTAGCAAGTTCTAGTGCGTGTTTCATACTAGTGAATGCCTCTTTGAACTGTTTATTAGCAGTGTAGCCTTGCGATAATCGCATGTGAGAGTAAGCAGCATTAGGGTAATCGTTAGTAAAGTGTTTTAGTGTTGAAATAGCTTTTTTAGTGTTACCAAACTCTTGCTGGCTATGAGCAAATTCTACGTACACATCTTGTGGAATTTTAAGCTCAAATCCGTACTTATCACTAAGTGCTTGGTAGTAACCGGTAATCAATGATACATCCGCAAATTTTCCGTGCTCGTCAGTCACTTTAAATATTAGGTCGCTAAATAAGTGAATTAGGCTATCGCTAAGTGCTGGAAGTATGGTGCCCATATGAGTAAAAGTGGGATAATGCTTATATTTCCATTTTAGCTGTGTGGGCATTTGTTGCTCTAAATTTACTAAAGTATTTAATACGCCGGTATAAAAGCGTGCGCCTTCACTTGCAACACTAATAAATAACGCTTGAGCGCCTTTGGGGTTTTTAGTGTATTTAATAATATTACTTTTTAACTCTTCATCACTCCACCAACTATTTGGGCTTATAGCGATGTAGTTGTTAAATAATGCTGGTTGATTAACTAAAGTATAAAGCGCTAATGTACCAGCATTAGAATGACCAATTAAGGTGTTGTAACCATTAGTTGGGTAGTTGCTATTTATATAGGGCATGAGCTCATCAGACACAAACTTTAAAAAATTATCGGTTTGCCCTGCGTCAGGCCATTTATTTTTAACAAAGGTTTGAAACTCCGTTTTAGGCTCACCTTGTACTTTAGGTAAGTAATCACGAACACGGTTGGTTGTATCAATAGCAACAAGCATTGCATTAGGTATCTGCTCGTAATCAACAAGGGATTTTATAACGCCAGACGCCGTATGAAAGTGCTCAACACCATCAAGTAAATAAATAACATAGAGCGGCTGATCGTCTTTTACATTGTCAGGTATGAATATTCTGATAGGTCTGTCTTCGTTAAGTATTTTTGATTGTAGAATGACCTTTTTACCCACGGTTATGTCGGTTGTAGCGGTGTCTGCATAGCTTAAAACAGGTGTACTAAAAGTAACTATTAACACAAGCGATAGTAAAAGCTTCATAAATATCCTTATTAAATAATGTGTTGCTCAATAATTGCACGGCTTTAGGTTTGAGTAAATGTTTATATTTTAGAAGCAAATGTAGAGCTTAAATAATTTAAAGCTATGCTTTTCAAGCTCGGCGTCTACCTCGTAAATATTAAACACTTATCTTTATTTTACTTATTGATATAAAGGG